>JAGWSG010000206.1 GCA_028876335.1 Acidobacteriota bacterium | reverse complement strand
TTCGCAACTGGTGGCGTCAGGGAATGATGGGCAGCGCGCTCGCACACTATGAAGGCATCAAGGCTTTCTCTGAAACCGACCAGACCGAAGACCTGAAATCCATCTCCGTGCCCACCCTCGTCCTGCAGGGCGATGACGATCAGGTGGTTCCCTACAAGGCCGCCTCAATGCTTCAGGCCAAACTACTCCCGAATGCAACCCTCAAAATCTACCCCGGCTATCCCCACGGCCTGATGACAACGAATGCCGACGTCATCAACGCAGACCTGCTCGCCTTCATACGCAGCTAAACGAACAGGGGCCGCGCAACGCGGCCCCGCTCTACTCAGACGTTCAATTCTCAGACGGCGCTGATTTGTTCCGCAGGCTCTCAAATGCCAGCTTCCTCCGATGCAATCGCGACTCAAAGAAGAAGCCGCTGCCATAAAGCATCGAACACACCAGCATTCCAAAGCTAAACTCTGGTAGTTCTTGCGAGAGGTAAATCACGACCCAATTCAATGCAGTGCTCTTTTGAAAACTGAACGCCGAAAAGCTCTCGGTCATCACGACAGAAAACATGAAGAGACTTACAAAGAATACAAAGATGCTGAGCTTCGTCAGTATTTGCGCATGCCAATTGCTCTGGTCCCACACTGCACGCCAATGTGCAATTTGCAACGGCTGAGCTCGCTCGAGCTTGCGCAGCTTCCACAGTCTAATTGCTAGCCGCACATCGCGAATCACCACAAAGACGAAGAGCGCAAACAGGCCAAGCACGAAGAGCTTTTCGAGCCAGGAATGATCAATCCAAATACCAATCGGCTGAAAGCTAACCGTCTGCTCATCCTGAATCCACACACCCCACCCCCGCATATATAGACACCGCAAACACAACAAACGGGCATTCCACTCAGTCCCCAGCAAAAACGGCAAGCGAACAGAGTTCGCTTGCCGCTCTGACCCCTAATCCCTGATCCCTGCCCCCTATTCTTCAGTCGTAGCGCTCAAACACAATCTGCTTCTTATGCCATCCATACCCTGACAGCAGATCGCGCACGCCAGACACCATGTTGTTCAGTCCACAGATATAGGCATAAATGTCGAACTTCAGCTCCTTCGCCGGAATCGCCGGATCAACCTCGGCAACCGGCAACGTCAGTCCCAGCTTCGCCGCACGCTCTTCCACAATCTTTGCAATATACGGCGTCACGTGGCCGCGATTGCCCGCCCAGTCAGGCAGTGCCCGGCTCACTGTGAAAATGTAGTGGAAGTTCGGATGCTTCGCAGCGATCGCCTCGAACTCGTCCTGGTAGTAAAGATCGGGCTCATGCCGCGTGCCGTACACCAGCCAGATGTCCTTGCCGCCACTGTTGTCGGACCCGTCCTCCGGAAACAAAGCCTGGGCAAACCCGCGCATCGGCGCAATGCCCGTGCCCGTCGCAATGAAGATCGAGTCCGTCACCGGCTGCTGCATCACAAAGTGCCCGTGCGGCCCATGCACCTGCACCGTGCCGCCCACCGGCAGATCGGCCAGGTAGTTCGAGAAGAATCCCCCCTCTACACGATTGATGCAGAGGTCAAAACGGTTGCCTCGCGGCGCGGACGCAATCGAGTAAGCCCGCGTCTGCTGCTTGCCGTTGGGGTCCGTCGCCACCGTGGAGATAAACTGACCCGCGGTATACGGAAAGCTTTCGCGATCATCCAGAACAAACTCAAAATGAAAGCACTGTGCCGACTCGGAAATGCACGTCTTCTTGTCCAGACGCGCGGTATATGTCTCTCGCGCCAAGGTAAACTCTCGCTTCGTATGCAATATGAGGCCTAAACAAGCACCGCTGGAAGTATCGCCATGAATGCATACAAGGCGCAAGAGCGCGGTTCCGCGTGGCGGGACTCTGGAGCCCTTGTGGGCATCATGCGTGACATCTGTCACATTACAGGGCTCAACCAAAGCGCCATTCACACCGATTGTGCGGATGCAGAAACGCCTACCGTCTCTGAACCTTGAATTACTTCTAAATATGCGGATGCGCAAACGCATGCCAGAACAACTGCACGCCCAGCACCAGCAGCCAGACTGACAGCGCCAGCTTCATCGCCCGCGGCGGAACCCGCGATGCCAGCCCCGTACCCACCAGTGCGCCAAACACGCCGCCGATAATCAGCTGCGTCAGCAAACCGGAATCCAGTCCGCCGTAGCTCAGGTGCATTCCGCCACCCAGTAGTGAGAGCACCAGCCCGAATGCCAGGTCCGTACCCACAATGCGCCGCGTCTCCAACGGGGTCAGCCCCATCAGGGACAGCGTGCCAAGTGCGCCCGCGCCAGACGATGAGAAACCAACCTCGGCGCCCACCGGCAGCATAATCGCCGCCAGCAGCCCCGGCTTGTACGCGCGGCCCGCATTCAATTTTGGATTGGGTCGGAAGTGCCGATAGATATGCCAGCCGGATGACAGCGCAATCATGCTCCCCAGCGCCAGGTACAGCCACACCGCATTCTGCTCGTCGGCCACAACGCGCCGGAACAGAATCGCGCCCAGAATCACGCCCGGCACGCCCGTCGCCAGCATCACACCCAGCGTGCGCCACTCCACATTCTTCCGCCAGATCTGCACCGGAACCACAATCAGCTTCACCACTGCCGAATAGGCAAGCGCCGTACCCACCGCCTCCGGAATCGGCACTCCAAGAAAAACGATCAGCAGCGGCGCGGTCACCGTTCCCGCGCCTACTCCTGTCATTGCGATCAGTGCTGCGATAAAGAAGCCTAAAAGCAGTTCCATTGGTTGCACCCGTTTTGCCCGTTCCTAGCGTTCCGAACCCGTTGCTTACTGGGCTTGAATGTGAATACCGCACTCAAGCTTCTTGCCTGACCACCGCCCCGAACGCGGATCGTTCGAGTCAAACGGCAAGCTGGTACACGGTTCGCAACCAATGCTGGTGTAACCCTTCTCGTACAGCGGCAGCAGCGGAATGTTGTGCGCCTCGGCATATTGCCACACATCGCGCGCCGTCCACTCCGCCAGTGGGCTCAGCTTGCGCAACACCTTGCCGCCCGGAAGTGTGAAATCCTCTTCCACCTGCAAATTCGTACGCGACTTCGACTGCTCGCGCCGCAACCCCGTCAACCACGTCTCGTATCCACCCAGCGCCCGGAACAGCGGCTCCACCTTGCGAATCCCGCAGCAGCGGTCCGGCGCCGTCTGGTTCAGAATGCCGAACTTTGACTCCTGTTCTGCAACTGACATCTCAGCCTGTACATTGAACAGGTTCAGCTTCCACTCCGCTGCCATACGGTCGCGATACGCAATCGTCTCTGCAAAGTGATAACCCGTCTCAAGAAAGATCACCGGCACATCAGGCAGCACCGCACGCACCATGTGCACAACCACCATGTCTTCCGCCTGAAAACTGCACGTCACGCACGGGCTTGGCGCAGTCGCCAGATACTCCGCGAGAAATTTTTGCGCCGTTGCTGCCAGATCTGTTGCGTCAGATGCCGAGACCATCGTCATTGTCCTCTCCATTGGGAATCGCGCCAAGGCGTTCCAGTTCGTCGAAAATTTCATCGGCCAGGCTCTTGCCACTCTGTCCAAGTTGCAGCTCGTGCGGTGTCGGGTCCGCCCCGTGCACGGCCGTCAATGTAATCGCACTGGCTTCATCGCTCTCCACCAGCACCACACTGCCAAAACGAGCAATCGCCAGCAGCGCCGGTGACAGCGCCGCGCGCGTCCGCAGCACCAGCGCTCCGGCCGTAAGTAGCTTCTGCTCCAGCTCTGCCGCAAGCGCCGCGCGATTGCCGACCGCAAGAATGCCGTGAATGGAACGCTGTGCTTCCACATCCGTTGCATCCACAATCGTGCGCACCATGCCGGCGCCTGCCGTTGCGTTGTCTTCCGGATCGATCAGAATCACGCTACCCGTCGTGCGGCTGTCGCCGTAGATGTCCGCCATAATCGGCCGGCTCGTCTCCAGCACCACTTCGCCAATGTCATTCAGCCCAAGCTGCAGTGCCTCACGTTCGCCCAGGTTCTCCACGTCAATGCGGGACTTGATGGCCACAACCCTCGCCCGCGCCGTCTGCGACGTGTGCTTCAGCATGTACGTCGCGCCCGGCACCAACGGCTTGTTCTGCATCCACACCACAGTCGCTTCAAAGTGGCGCGTCTTGTGCGGCGGCGTTTCCACACTCGCAATCATTTCGCCGCGGCTCAAATCCACTTCGTCTTCCAGCGTCAGCACCACAGACTGCGGCGCGCGCGCCTCTTCAAGCTGCCCATCCCACGTCTCAATAGACCGAACTCGTGTACGCCGTCCTGATGGCAGCGCAACAATCTCGTCGCCCGGCTTCACACGTCCCGCGGCAACCTGACCCGCAAACCCGCGGAAATCCTGGTGTGGACGCACCACGCGCTGCACCGGAAAGCGCAGCCCTGTCGCAGTGCGCTCAATAGCCAGCGGCAGCGTCTCAAGCAGTTCAAGAAGACTTGGGCCCGCATACCAGGGCGTCCGCTCGCTGCGATGCACAATGTTGTCGCCCTCAAGCGCGCTCACCGGCACTGTAATCAGCTGCGCAATACCCAGCCGCTTCGCCAGCGCCTCAAGCCCCTCGCGGTGCTTGTTGAAGATCTCCTGCGAGAAATCCACCAGATCCATCTTGTTGATGGCCGCAATCACAATCGGAATTCCCAGCAGCGCATTAATCGCAGTATGCCGCCGTGTCTGGTCCAGAATTCCCTTGCGCGCATCCACCAGCACAATCGCAACATCTGCCGTCGAAGCGCCCGTGGCCATGTTGCGCGTGTACTGCTCGTGCCCCGGCGTATCCGCAATGATGAACTTGCGCTTCACCGTCGAAAAGTAGCGATACGCCACATCGATCGTGATGCCCTGTTCGCGTTCTGCACGCAGCCCATCCGTCAGCAGCGCAAAATCAATCGCCTTGTTCTTCGTTACAGACTGAATGTGGTCGTCATACACCGAACGCGAGTCATACAACAAGCGTCCAATCAGCGTTGACTTCCCATCGTCCACACTGCCCGCCGTTGAAAAGCGCAGCAAATCCTTGGCACGGTCTTCGGTCAGCATCTGCTCAATGCGTGCTTCTTCCTGGCGTGCGTCAACTTCGGGGGAATCTGGTCCTGCGGCAAGCGTCACAACAATCTCCTCAGCTGAGCTCATTTAGAAGTAGCCCTCGCGCTTCTTCAGTTCCATTGATCCATCGGTGTCGTGGTCGATGATGCGGTTGGCGCGCTCGGAGTTCCTCACCTCGGCAAGTTCTCCAATAATCTTCGGCACCGTGTCGGCTTCCGAGCGAATCGCTCCCGTGCATGGGCTGCAGCCCAGCGAACGCAACCGGCACTTCACCCATTGCTCCTCGCCCGGCAGTCCCTTCACAAACGGCTGCTCCAGTGGAATCAGCGAGTCGCCGCGCACCAGCATCTGGCGCTCTTTCGCAAAGTAGAGCGGCACAATCGGAATCTTTTCCAGGTGGATGTAATGCCAGACGTCCAGCTCCGTCCAGTTCGAAAGCGGAAACACGCGAATGCTTTCCTGCGGAGCAATGCGCGCATTGAACAGGTTCCACAGCTCCGGCCGCTGATTCTTGGGGTCCCACTGCCCGTTCGCATCGCGGAAGCTGAAAATGCGTTCCTTCGCGCGCGATTTTTCTTCATCGCGACGCGCACCGCCAAACGCCGCGTCAAACCCGTAGTGCCGCAGCCCATCCAGCAACGCCTGCGTCTTCAGGTAGCCGCAGCAGCGCTGCGTCCCCAGCTCCACCGGATTCGCGCCCTTCGCAATCGCGTCCTCATTGCGCCATACCAGCAGGTTCAGCCCCAGTTCTGCTGTGTACTTGTCGCGAAACTCAATCATTTCGCGAAACTTGTATCCCGTATCAATGTGCAGCAGCGGGAAGGGAATCGGCCCCGGGTAAAAAGCCTTCTGCGCAAGGCGCAGCATCACAGACGAGTCTTTGCCAATCGAGTACAGCATCACCGGCTTCTGGAACTCTGAAGCAACCTCGCGAATGATGTGGATGCTCTCGGCCTCGAGCATCTGCATGTGATTAAGTCTGGCGGCGGACGACATTTGCTTCTCCGTTTCTCGGTCGTGCTTTGAATTTGTTCTGAAAAAGAAAAATCCCGCGGCAGAAGGGAATCTGCGTCGCGGGCTTGGGTGGCTTACTGAACTGAACTTACTCGAAGAGGCTCACACACAAGTCCGGCGCGGTGCACAACAACATGCACAACAGGCAGCCGGAGTGGAACACATCTTCATTAGCCTCAACTATATCATCCCTTCGCTTCAGGTCAACCGCCCTTGTTGGGGGAGGGCTGCGCCGCCAAAGGTGCCATTGGCAGCATGGTAAACAGATGAGGCCCACCTACTTCCCGATGCAAAAGGTTGAAAAAATAAGGTTAAGAATGTCATCCGACGTCGTCTGCCCCGTCAGCGAATCCAGCGCCCACAGCCCCCTGTAAAGATCGATCAGGATCATTTCGTGCGGAATCTTCTCCGCATTTGCCCGCCCTGCATCGGCCAGTGCCTCGCGCGTTAAAGTGATGGCTTTCTGGTGCCGCAAACTCGTCAGCGGCCCCGGCTCAGCCGCAGCACCACCCGTAGCCAGCCGCACAATCTCATCCCGCAGCAGGGCAATGCCTTCGCCCGTCAGCGCAGAAGTCCTCAACACCGAACCCACCTCCGCCGGAATCGCGGCCCTCACCTCGCCACCACCCAGCAAATCGCACTTATTCAGCGCCACAATCGTCGGCCGCCCCTCGGCCGCGGCAAAAAGCTCGCGCTCCTCCTCATTCAGCGGCTCAGTCGCATCCAGCACTATCAGCACCAGCGCCGCATCGGCAAAGGCCTCCCGGCTGCGCGCAATGCCCAGTTGTTCAGCCTCCTCAAACGCCTCGCGCAATCCGGCCGTATCCACCAGTTCCAAAGGGATACCTTCAATCGCAATCCGCTCCGTCACCGTGTCCCGCGTCGTTCCCGGCGTCGCCGTCACAATCGCGCGGTCGCGCTCGGCCAGCTTGTTGAACAGCGAGCTCTTCCCCGCATTCGGCCTGCCCACAATCGCCAGCGTCAGCCCATCATGCACTATCCGCCCGCGCGCAAATGACGCCTCCAGCGCGCTGAGTGGCGGGTCCAGCTCCGAAATCCTCCGCGCAATCTCCTCGCCCGGCGTCACCTCCACATCGTCTTCCGCAAAGTCGATGCCAGCTTCAAGCAGCGCAATCAACTCCACCAGTTGCTGCTTCAGCGGAAGCACGCGACGGCTCAGTGCGCCACCCATCTGGCTCGCAGCTTGCCGCGCCTGCGTCAGCGTCTGTGCTTCAATCAAATCGCGCACAGCCTCGGCCTGTGTCAGGTCAATCTTTCCCGCCAGAAATGCACGCTGCGTAAACTCGCCCGGCTCAGCCAGTCGCGCGCCCAGCGCCAGCGCGCGCCGCAGCAGCAAGTCCAGAACCACCGGCGAACCATGCGCTGCAATCTCCACCAGGTCATCGCTTGTGTATGAGTGTGGCGCGGCAAAATATGTCACCATCGCCTCGTCAATCTTCGCGCCGTCTGAAGTCTCGTCCGCCGCTTCGTCCAGCACATCCGCCAGCCGCGCGTGCGCGTGCTCCAGCGGATGCCGCAACCGCACAAGCTGCGCCGCTATCGATGCCGCATCCGGCCCGCTCAGCCGCACAATGCCTATACCGCCACGCCCCGGCGGCGTGGAGATGGCCGCAATCGTTTCCGTCGCGGCAGCCTGCGCGTGCTCTTCGTTCATTTCAACTTCATTCATAGCGTTCTCTGTATTGTAGGCAGCGCGTCCGCTAAGTATCTCCAGCATCCAGTCGTGTCAGCGGAAAATGACCGGAAGGAGCAATTTCACAGCGCAACCCTTGCGCAAAATACAGAAGGAATGCGTGCGCAAACGTTTTCGCGTCTGCATCATCCTCGCTATAATTCCTCAGCGCTTCCGCTGCCATTTTTCTGTCGCCAAAGTTCCGGCCATGAAGTGCAAAGTCCTCATTCAGTAAGGTAGTGGTCTAGTGAAAGTACGAGTTTGCAGTTTCCCCCGCGTGGGGCGTAGTGTGCTCCGCGTTTTTGCGCAGTCTGTCGTTCTTTTTGCCTTCGTCGCCTTTGCAGGTTGCCTTCTCACCTCGGCTCAACAGCCGTCCTCCATTGCATGGCAGGGAGTGCTGCGCGATGCCGGCGGCGCACCCATTAAAGATGCGCACATCAGCTTGCAGGGCAAGACCTCTGCCGAAGGAATAACCAACTCCAACGGCCACTTCGAACTCGCGCCTCTGCCCGCCGGCTCGTACCGGCTCACTATTCAGAGCGCTGGCCGCCACGTTGCCTACGCGCAGTCCATCGAACTCAATGACGCAACCCGTGCCGCTTTGCTCACCCTCTCTAGCCGCGGCGAGCTCACCGTGGCAGCTCTGCAGGAGAAAACGCAATCGGCTACCGGCGGTGAGGAACTCTCCAGCCAGGCCGTCAGCGAATTGCCGCTCAACAAGCGCGACTTCAGCACCCTTCTCCTTCTCGCCGCCGGCACAATGACTGATTCCAACGGCGCAACCAACTTCACTGCGCAGTTCGCCATCAACGGCCAGCGCGGCGTTGAAGCCACCTTTGGTATGGACGGAGCCGACATCAGCGACCCTGAAATGGGTGGCGCCACCTTCTCAAACTTCAACGTCGATGCCATCGAGAGCGTCGACTCCAGTTCCGGCTGGATGCCCGCCGAAATCGGCCACGGCGCTGCCGGGTACACCAACATTCACACACGCTCAGGCGCCAGCGGCTTCCACGGCTCCTTTTTTGAATTCGTCCGTAACTCTGCCTTTGACGCGCGCAATTACTTTGACTATCCCACGCCCGCATATCCCGGCCGCATCCCGCCCTTCCGCCGCAATGAGTTCGGTTTCACCAACGGTGGCCCGGTCTACATCCCGCATCTCTATGATGGCCGCAAGAAAACCTTCTACTTCACCCAGTACCAGGGCTTCCGACAGGTGCTCGGCACCACGCAGGTCATGCCCGTTCCCACAGCCGAGGAACGCAGCGGTATCGATCACGTCACCTATCCTGACGGCTCAACAGACACGCTCATCGTCCCCGTCAATCCAGGCATCGCCAGCGTCCTCGCACGTTATCCCATGCCCAACTACACCGCTGGCAGCTACGGGCCCCGCACCTATGCCACCGCATCTAAAGTCATCACCAATGCGGATCAGTTCAGCCTGCGCATTGATCAGACGTTCTCGCCCAAAGACCAGTTCATGGCCCGTTTCAATCTCAATAATCTGAACGGTCCAACAACCAATCCTGACCAGACCGCTATCGATCCTAATTTCGCCGTTGAATACCTCGACCGCCAGCGCAACGTCATGGGCCGCTACACGCGCACCGTTTCGCCGCGCCTCATGCTTGAGTCGCTCATCAGCATTACGCGCGCCACGCCCGGCTTCCCTGCAAAGAACTACACAGACCCCGCCGTCAAATTCAATGACAGTCTCTTTGAAGCCTTCAACAGTGCGGCTGGCTCCGTCATGCAGGCTTACGGCAATCTCTTCCAGGGCTTGCAGTCCATCACCTACTCCACAGGCAAACACACCATCAAGGCCGGCTTTGAGGCCCGCCTCAATCGTGACACCACCTACTTCGGCATCAGCCCAAACGGCGAATACAGCTTCGGGGGCGGCACTGCCTATGCCACTGAGGCCATCCCCTCGCAAAGCGGCACACACAACATTGCCATCGGCGACCCGCTGCCTGACACGCTCTCCGGATTCCTTTCCGGCAGCCCCTTCGCCTACACCGTAGACATCGCCCCGCCACAAGTCTCCAGCGGCGAACACGCCGGTCCCGCGGCCATCAATCGCGAAAATTACAACCTCTGGGTGCAGGACACATGGAAGGTCACGCCCCGCTTCACGCTTGACTACGGCCTCCGCTGGGAGCTCTACACACCCATCAGTGAGCGGGCACATCGCACCGCGCGCTTCGCCATGATCAACGGCGTGCAGCAATACGTCATCAATCCGCAGCCCGGATACAAAACCAACTGGCTCGCCTTTAACCCGCGCATTCAGGCAGCTTGGCAGGCCACAAGCAATCTCTCGTTCCACGTCGGCGGCGGCGTCACCACCATCCCGCCCAATATCTGGCAGGACAACTTCCTTACAGGCTCCACACCCTTCGCAGTCTATCCGCGCCGCACTTCCTCCAGCACCGCGCCTCTCGCCTACGGATTCCAGATCACCTCCGCCCAGGTGCCTAACACCTACTCGCCCGACGGACAGAACATCCTCGATGGCCCCACGAAAAACATCAAGCCGAACACCATCATGGATGTCAATCGCTACGAGCAGGACCTCGCCGCAACACAGGGTGGCGTGGTTACCGCGCTCAACCTCAGCGGCATTGACCCCAACTTCCACAACGCCACGCTCTTCACCTGGACAGTCGGCCTCGAACGCAAATTCGGCAACCTCACCGCTGACGCCGCGTACGTCGGCACTTCCGCCGAGCACCTGCCCGAGTACACCTATCCCAACGCATTTCCTGGCGCGGGCCCCGGCTTCGCGCCCCACACCACTTTCGACAGCAATGGCGACGTCTCCGGCGGCTTCGGTGTCGAGAACGTCATCAACGCGCTCGCCCACTCCACCTACCACGCACTGCAAACCTCGCTCTCCGGCACCGTCGGCCACGGAGGCCCCGGCATCCAGGCCAGTTACTCCTGGAGCAAGTCCATCGACGACACCAGCATGGTCATCGGCGGCACCGGCTCCACCGGCGCAGTCACTTCCGGCTTCTCACAGAACCCCTTTGACTCACATCCGGAGAAAGGCCCCAGCAACTTCGACGTCACCCACGGCTTTGGACTCAGCGTGGCCCAGGACCTTCATCTCGATCAGGTCAATTTCCTCTCGCCGCTCAGCCGCGCCGTCACGCACGGATGGGAGTTGCTCTCCATCTCCAGCATCAGCTCCGGCTCGCCCTTCACTGTCTACTCCGGCATCCAGCAAACCGGCTACGGCACCGTCGGCACGGACCGCCCTGACCAGATCGCGAAGCCCAAACTCTCCACCGCCCGCAAGAACCGCGCCGACTACTTCGGCCAGGGCGACAGCAACGGCGCAACCTATTTCAACGTTCCCATATTCGTCAACGGCGGCACCGGCCCCAACCAGGGCCGCTTCGGCTCCCTCGGCCGCAACACCTTCCGCGGCCCCGCCTTTTACAACTTCGACTTCGCCGTCATCAAGAGCACATCCATCGGCCGCCGCGCCAGTGGTGTCGAGCGCATGGCTCTCCAGTTTCGCGCCGAGTTCTTCAACCTCTTCAACATCGTGAACATGGGCCTGCCCGGCAATGTCCTCAGCGTCAGCACCAATTCCAACGCGGGCACTTACTCCATCGTTCCCAACGGCTTCGGCATCATCTCCAAAACCGCCGGAACCTCCCGCCAAATCCAGCTCTCCCTCAAGCTCGTCTACTAGATCCAGACCAGCCAACGTCAGTTCCACCACAGACACTGGGTGCCCCGGGTCCGGGGTCCCCGCGAACAGGTCTTCGTTCGTGGGGTGGGGATGCCTCGCACCAGGGCAACCGGAATAGATCGACACTCATCCCGCCCAACTCTGAACCCTGAACTGCACCTCCATTCCCTGTTCCCTACTCCCTATTCCCTCGTCTATAAAGGTTCCGTCCTTTCAGGAGCCCTTTCCATGCGTCGTCTCTTCACTCGCTCTCTCGCCGCCCTCGCCCTCACCGCCGCCACCTTCGTAGCCGCCCAGCAATCCCCGGCCACCCTCAGCATGACCGAGGTCAATCCAACCTCCGTCGGCTTCTCCTCCGCGGGCATCAGCCGCCTCCACTCCCTCATGGAAGACGCCGTCAAAAACCATCAGGTCGCCGGCGTCGTCACCATCCTCGCCCGCCACGGCAAAGTGGTCGACTACCGCACTTACGGCTGGCAGAACATCGAGAACAAAGTTCCCATGTCCAAAGCCACCATCTTCCGCGACTACTCCATGACCAAGGTCGTCACTGGCGTCGCCATGATGAAGCTCTACGAAGAAGGCAAGTGGCTCCCCTCTGACCCCATCTCCAAATTCATCCCTGAGTTCGCGCACCTCAAGGTCTACGCCGGCACTGACGCCAGCGGCAAAATCATCCTCGAAGACCCCATCCATCCGCCCACCATGGCCGAGCTCATGACCCACACCGCCGGCTTCACCTACGGCATCTTCGGCAACACACCCGTCGACAAAATGGTCCGCGACGCCAATCTCTTCCAGTCGCACGACCTCCACGAGTTCGTCACCAAGCTCTCCACCCGGCCGCTGCTCTATCAGCCCGGCACCAAGTGGGTCTACTCCGTCTCCATGGACATCCAGGGCTACATCATCGAAAAGCTCTCCGGCAAAACCCTGCCCGAGTTCTACCGCGACGAAATCTACCAGCCCCTCGGCATGAAAGACGCCGGATTCTACGTCCCGGAAAACAAGTGGTCCCGCTTCGCCACCGTCTATCACGTGCAACCAGACGGCTCCCTCTCCGCCCAGGGCGCGGAGAACGTTAACCGCCGCGACTTCGCCCACCAGCCCACCCTGCCCTCCGGCGGCGG
>JAGWSG010000205.1 GCA_028876335.1 Acidobacteriota bacterium | reverse complement strand
TGGCCGCTGAGCATAAAGCTCACAGCCTGACCCACAGGCCGCTTCATCAACCAGTACACATAGTCAGGTTCGTGGCACATCAGCACCACGGGTTCATCCTTTTGATTTCGAATCATGGCCGGAATCGCCAGTTCCGGATCCGCCTCGCCTTGTAGTACATCGTCCAAACCAGCAAGCCAGATGCGCGCTCCTTCACGTTCAAGCGGTACAAAGGCATTGCGCAGCACAGGAATTTCCTTGTTTGTCAGCGAAGTCACAACTTCCTGCGCATCAACAAGCACATCGTGATTGCCGAGTACGGCGAAGCGTTGCTTGCAGGCAAGTCCACTCAGAATTTCCGCGCATGGTGCAGCCTGTCTTGCTCCGTAGGGAATACCCAAAATTCCCTTGGTGACGAAGTCTCCCGTGAGCAAAACTATATCCGGCCGCAAGCTGTTGACCGTTGCAACAGCCTGCCGGAGGAAGAATTCTTCTGTGAATTCGCCCATGTGAATATCGCTCATCTGCGCGATGCGCACACCATTGAACGCTTCCGGCAAATTATTGAGCTTGATTTCGATCTCGGTGACGTCGAGCCAGTGCCGCGCAACTTCGCCAGAGTAAAGTGCCAATCCGGCTGCCCCTGCAAAGCCAGCAGTCAAAAAGCGGCGCCGGGTGAAAAGGCGACGTTGGGGGGGAGAATTCAAGGCCATACTTCATGTTAGCGGCAGGGATTGCTGAGGGATCAATCTGCGCCTAATGTGTGGAGCCCACTCATCCTCTGGATCCTGCAATCACTTCCATTGCATTAGACTGCTTCCACACGTATGAAGCATCAATCCAGCACCGTCCTGATGAAGCTCTCGCGTTTTCATCGCAACAAGGCAATCATTTTCGTAGTCTTTTTCTTCACGGCGTGGCCTATTTTCGCTCAGCGCGAAGCAGTGCTTGAACAGATTGACCTTCCCCATCGTTACTACTACCGCGAGATGTATCTTCCGCAATTGACCAGCGGCCCCAATGCCGCGGCCTGGATGCCGGATTCGCGCGCGGTCGTCTATTCGATGGCAGGTACGCTCTGGCGCCAGCAGGTGGATTCGCCCAATGCCAAGCAGTTGACCGCTTCCGCGGGGTACGACTACGAGCCTGATTGCTCACCCGATGGCCACTGGGTTGCCTTTGTACGGTACGAGCACGATGCAATGGAGCTCTGGGCGCTCAACCTCACCACCTTGCGGTCGCACCAGCTCACTTCAGGCGGCAACGTCAACGTTGATCCCCGCTTCTCACCCGATGGCAAGCGCATTGTCTTTGTCTCGACGTCTTATCACAAGCGCTTCCATATCTTCGTCGCGGACTTTTCCAATGGCACACTCACCAATGTGCAGCGACTCACCGGCGAAGACCGCAGCACGCTTCCGCGGTTCTACTACAGCGAGTTCAATCACGAAATCAGTCCAACCTGGTCGCCCGATGGCAAGGAAATCCTCTTCGTTTCCAATCGTCGACACATCTACGGAACGGGTGGCTTCTGGCGCATGAGGGCCGAGTCCGGTGCCGAGGCCCACGAAATTCACTATGAAGAAACAGCCTGGAAGGCGCGCCCGGAGTTCTCTCCGGACGGCAAACGACTCGTTTACGCTTCCTATCTTGGCGGTCAGTGGCATCAGCTCTGGATCATGCCAGCAGAAGGGGGAGACGCCTTCCCCATCTCCTATGGCGACTTTGACAACACCAATCCCCGCTGGTCGCCGGACGGAACGCGCATCGCCTTCATCTCCAACCGTTCCGGCAATACTGCTCTCTGGTTACAGGATGTCATCGGCGGTGCGCAGCGTGAAGTTGTCGCTCGGCACAAGCACTATCTTCACCCCATGGGTCACCTCTCCATCACCGTTCTAGATGCATCCGGCAAGCCAACACCAGCGCGTATCTCCGTGACAGGTGCGGATGCACGGGCCTATGCGCCAGACGACGCATGGATGCAGGCCGAAGATGCCTACGATCACACCCAGAGTCCGTTCGAGGCACATTATTTCCATTCAAATGGCACGGCCAGTCTCACAGTTCCTGCAGGCCGTGTGCGTCTTGAGGTGGCCAAGGGCATCGAGTACTCCGTCGAGCACCGTACCGTTCTATGCGAGCCCGATGCGCATGTAGTCATTCATCTGCAGCCGATTGCCATTCCCGATACGGCCGGCAAGCGCTGGGTGAGCGCGGACCTGCATGTCCATATGAATTACGGTGGAGCCTATCGCAACACGCCCGCGGGTCTTGTTGCGCAGCAGGAAGCCGAGGACCTCTTTCTCGTCAACAATCTGATCGTCAACAAAGAACAGCGGATTCCGGACATCGCATACTTCCGCACGACACCCGATCCGGCTTCCACGCCAAGACACTGGCTGCTTCAGGGCCAGGAGTTCCACACCAGCTTCTGGGGCCATCTTTCTCTTCTCCATCTCACACACAATTACCTGCTACCCGACTATGCCTCCTACGGCAATACCGCCGCCGCCAGCCTTGTGCCCACAAATGCGGACATCGAAGACCTTGCGCACAAGCAGGATGCGCTTGTTGGTTATGCTCATCCCTTTGACATCCAGGTTGACCCGTACACCGATCCCACACTCGACCAGGGCCAGCCCCTTGACGAGGCACTGGAACTACCTGTGGATGTGGCGCTCGGCAAGGTCGATTACATTGAAACGCTCGGCTTCAGCGATCACCGCATGACCGCCTCTGTGTGGTATCGCCTGCTGAATTGTGGATTCCATCTGCCCGCCGGTGCCGGCTCAGACACTATGGCGAATTATGCTTCTCTGCGCGGTCCTGTGGGTCTCGTTCGTGTGTTCGCAGATCTCCCAAAATCCCATCCAACTCCGGACCTATTTCTCAATGAGCTCAAACACGGCCGAACCTTCGCCACCAACGGTCCGCTGCTTGGCCTTACGCTCGGGGGCAAATCAGCAGGTGATCAACTGAGGCTGGCAGCCGGCACACACTCAATCCCCTTTACTGCCTGGCTCCGATCCTTCGTGCCCGTTGACCACTTCCAGCTTGTCTGCAGGGGCAAAGTCGTTCGCGACTTCCCGCTCGACGGCAGCCGCCAGTCCGCAAATGTGAAAGGCACCATTCCAGTGGACCAAACTGGCTGGTGCGTGCTCCGCGCGTCGAGTGACAAGCCAGAGAATCCCGTCTACGACGACTACATCTACGCCACCACAAGCCCAATTTATATTGATGTCGCAGGCTCCAAGCCTCACCCAAAGGAAGATGCCGCCTTCTTCATCAAGTGGATTGACCGCCTGACCGCGTTGGCAGACGCCAACACCAACTGGAACACACCCGCGGAAAAGTCCAGCACTCTGCAAATGCTCCGCACGGCACGCCAAATCTACGTCAATCTCCAGAACCAATAACAAACAAGGCGTTCACTGAATCGGCATTTGTTTGTGTGCATGTATCATGGCGCATGACCTGCCGCTGTCAAAAGCTTGCCCATGTTGTAGCGGCCTTCCTCATTCTGGTGTTGCCTGCTGCATTGCGGGCGCAGGTTGTTCCCGCGGCAGACCACCACATGCATCTGCAGAGTCCGCGTGCAGCTCAGCTCCTCAACCAGGATGCAACTTTCAAGCCCGGCGAGCAGGAGCCGCCAGAACAGCCCAATACAGCCAAAGATATGGTTGCCGCCCTCGACGCGGCCGGAATTCGACGCGGCACCGCACTCTCAGACGCCTATCGCCTCGGCTCTCCCTTCGTCCATATTCCGAACGAAGCGGAAGAAGTGAATGCGGAGAATGATTGGACGCTTCACCAGGTGGAGCGCTATCCAGATCGGCTTGTGGGTTTCTGCAGCGTGAACCCGATCCGTCCGTATGCCTTGGCGGCAATCGACTACTGCTATCAGATTGGACTACGCGGTGGACTGAAGCTCCATCTCGCGAATGCAAAATTCCAATTCGACAATCCCGTTCAGATCCGCGCACTTCGGCAAGTCTTTCGCCGCGCCAATCACCTGCGCATGCCCATCCTCATACATTTGCGCTCGGCGGAAAAATGGGACGCGCGGCAGGGCATTCAAACCTTCATGACGCAGATTCTGCCGCTAGCTCCTGACGTTCCCGTGCAGGTTGCGCATCTGGGCGGCTGGGGTGGTTATGACCGCATCACCGACGAAAGCATTTCCACCTTCATTGAAGAATGTGATGCACAGCCAAAGCTTTGTCGCCATCTCTACTTCGATATTGCCGCCATCGTACTTCCACCTTCCGCTGCCACTGCCCCGCCGGGAAGCGACAACCGGCTGCTCTATGACGAGCAGAAGGATTTCACGGATGGACCGCAACGATTGGCAGACAATCTCCGCCGCATCGGTCTTGGACGAATCCTTTTCGCTACAGATTGGCCTGTAGAGGCTCCCGAACAGTACGCACAACGACTTCGAAGCAATCTCCGGCTTTCTCCTGCCGAGATAGATCAGATTTTCAGCAATCTTGCGCTCTACTTCAATCAAAACAAGTAGTCGCAGCGGATACAATTCCGTGTGATGAAAAGCTCGAAGAATTTCGCCCTTGCACTTGTCCTGAGCGTCTTCGGTTCGCTTTCTGCGTTTGCCGCGCAAAAGGATGCCGTATCTTACGTGAATCCCCTGATAGGAACGCATCGCAGTTCCATTGGTTACGGTGGCACCATGCCGTTCGTCACGCCGCCCTTCGGCATGACAGACTGGACTCCGCAAACCCGCCAGAACAAAATCAGCGTGGTCTCCTACAACTACGATGACCCCACCATTTCCGGCTTTATTGGTACGCATCAGCCTGCGATCTGGATGGGTGACTATGGCTACGTGACGCTCATGCCGGAGGTTGGCAGTCTGCGCACAACGCCCGATGCGCGCAAGCTCCCTTACAGCCACGCGTCAGAAAGCGCACGCCCCGATTACTACCGCGTTGCCCTCGACGCCGGTGCTGCCGGAAAAATTGACACGGAAATGACGGCCACCACTCGCTGCGCCATCTTCCGCTTCACATTTCCAAAGTCCACAACAGCGCGCGTACTTATCGAAGCTTCGCGCCCCGGCATTGCGGGGGGTGCCTCGGTCAATCCACAGATGCACGAAATCACGGGATACAACCCGCACCGCATGGACGCACACCTGGGCCCATTCAAGTTGCCGCATTTCAAAGGCTACTTCGTCATCCAGTTTGAGCAGGCGCCGACTGCCATGAAGACTTACGGTATGGACGACGCCAAAGCTTCCACAAGCCGAGGGGCCTATGCCGAGTTCACGCCCGGCCAAACTGTCATCGTCCGGGTTGGCACTTCTTTTATCAGCATCGATCAGGCACGCGACAATCTCCGCAGTGAAATCCCAGACTGGAACTTTGAAGCGGTTGAACACAAACTTCACGATGAGTGGAACGCCAAGCTCACACGCTTGCAGATCGGCGGCGCTACCGATGCGGACAAGTCCCTGCTCTACACCGCGATGTACCATGCGATGCTCTATCCGCGCGTCTTCTCTGAGTATGGCCGCTATTACAGTGCCTACGACGACACGATTCATAACGGCGAGAGCTACACAGCCTATTCCATCTGGGATACCTTCCGCGCCGAGAACAGCATGCTGACCCTCCTTGCGCCTGAGCGTGTTGACGGCATGATTACCGCCCTCCTTCAGAACTACAAAGAAGGTGGTTGGATGCCCAAGTGGCCAAATCCCAGTTACACCAACATCATGATCGGCACGCACGCGGACTCGCTCGTCGCCGAAGCCATCCGCAAGGGCTTTCACGGTTTTGATCGTCAGCTTGCCTGGCGGGCCGTCTACAAAGACGCGATGACTCCGCCTGACGGCGACACAACGCGCCGCTGGCTTGATCGCGAACCGCATACCCCTTATGAGGGCCGCGGCGGTCTGACCTACTACAAGCAGCTCGGCTATATTCCCACTGACAAAACAGATGAAGCCGCCTCTCGCACGCTTGAAGATAGCTATGACGACTGGTGCGTTGCACAGATCGCCAAAGCTCTTGGTCGCATGGACGACTACCGCTTCTTCCTCAAGCGCTCACTGAATGACCGCCATCTCTACAACCCCGCCATCGGCTTCATGAATGGCAAGACTTCCGATGGCAAGTGGGCGCCGCTCGGCAGTGATAAAGAGGGTGCCGACAACCGCGGAGCCCCTGGCTGGACCGAAGGCGACAAGTGGGTCTACACCTGGTCCCCGTTGCATGATCAGGCTGGCCTCATTCAACTCATGGGCGGCGCCGAGAAGTACGACGCGAAGCTCGACCAGCACTTCAATGGCGGCCACAACATACATAACAACGAGCCCAGCCATCACTATGGCTACCTTTACGACTTTGGAGGCCAGCCCTGGAAGACACAGGCTATGGTGCGCAAAATTGCACTCAAAGAGTATGACGCAACCCCCGGCGGACTGGACGGCGACGACGACTGCGGTCAGATGTCGTCCTGGCTGCTGTTCACCGCAATGGGCTTCTATCCCGTAAATCCCGCCAGCGGCGACTTCATGATCGGGAGTCCGATGTTTCCCGAAATCGCTCTTACGCTTGCGAACGGCAAAACCTTCCGTGTTGAGGCAGAGCATAACTCATCGCAGAATGTTTACATCCAATCCGCGACAGTCAACGGCAAACCACTCAGCGTTCCATTCATTACATGGGA
>JAGWSG010000020.1 GCA_028876335.1 Acidobacteriota bacterium | reverse complement strand
TTTCCACCCCGGCAACGGAAAGGGCGTAATTCACAATTCCCTCGCAGTCTTCTTCCGTAGCCTCAGCCCTCTCCATGTCTTCATTCGATACCCAGAGCCAGGCAAGGCCGTTTTCAAGATACAGGTGGGTGAGGGCCAGGCCGAGCAGCTTGAGTTTGGAAGGCGCAGTGGAGAAGTAAACATCCTGTGCAATGCGGATAGGATCGGCGCCCGCCTCGACCAGTTCCTTCGCCAAAGCGAAGGTGCCGGCGCTCGTGCCGCCGTAGCAAAACCCGCCGGTATCCGTAAGCACAGTCGTGTAGAGGCAAGTGGCCATCGACGGCGTGATTTTTACATCGGCAGTGCGGGCAATCTTGTAAACCATTTCGCCGGCGGAAGCGGCATCACGATCAAGCCAGTTGAGCGCGCCCCAGTCGCGACCGCTTGAGTGGTGGTCAATATTGATAATGTCGTACTGTTCGAGGCCGAGGAGGCGTGTGCGCGCATAATCGTCGCATTCCAGCAGAATGGCCGCGTCATATGGACCATGCACGCGATGTGCCGTCTGGATGCGGTCGGCGCCTGGCAGTGTGCGATAGATAGGCGGAATCCGATCCGCAGTAAACAGATCAGCGTGCTTGCCCAACTGATCAAGAATCATGCCCATGGCCAACACGGATCCAACAGCGTCGCCATCTGGACGCGAATGCGAGCAGACCAGGAAGCGCTCGCCGCTGAGAATGGCTGCAAGAATCGCTTTCACTGCGCGGTCCTGCGCGGAATGGGTGAGATTCCCATTTCCGTTGCGTTGCGCAGTTACGTCGGGCCTGGCGCCGGGCAATGCACCTGGAGATGCGACGGTTGAGGCGTGTTGGCGGCGAGGACGCTGCATCAGCTCAGGCACGCTCCGTGGGGCCGGACTTTTCCGCCGCGGAGCCATCTGTTGGACTCTCCAGTGCAGGCTTCTGGCGCTTGCGGCTGCGGTTCATCAACTCGTCAATGCGAGCCTGGAAGCGGCCAGAACGATCAGCAAAGAAGGCCAGCTCCGGCACATGGCGTACACCCATGCGCTCCTTGATTTCAAAGCGGATATAGCCCTTGGCGGACTCAAGCGCGGCTACCGTGTCGTCTTCCGCCTTGGTGATGTTGGGCGTGGCAGAGTCAACTGCGATATAGACGCGCGCGGATTTGCCGCCGGGGTTGAGAACCACCTCGGAGACATAGCAAAAGGCAATGCGCGGATCGGAAAGCTCGCCTTCGATCATGGCGCCGATTTCCTCGCGCAGCGTCTCTGCCACGCGGTCCTGATGATGTTTGCGTCCCCTGTGCTCAGGCATAATGCCAATTTCCCCTCTACGAAAACTCTTCAGGATAGCAGAGGGTGCGGTTCAGAGCGCTGCGCACAGGTGGCAGCACGTTACGGGATTTCGTTACTCCGTCGGCAGCGAAGTATGTGCATTGAGTCCAGATTGAGGCATTTGGATACCTCAGATTCCCCCATACCAGGCATATCCCGCCTCGGGTGAGGCTGAGCCCAGGCCCTTGCCGAAGTGCTTCATCGAGTCTGTGACCGTAATGCGGCGGAGGTATTTCACGCTCTTATAGCCAAGCTGGCGGGGAACGCGCAAACGCAGCGGTCCGCCGAAGCCTACGGGCAAATTGCCGTTGTTCATGCCGAGGGTGAGAATCGTCTGCGGATGCAGCGCGTCGGACATGTCCACACTCTCCCACCAGTCGGGTTGGAAGGAGAAGTATGCCGCGTAGCGCGCCTGAGGCAGAATGCCCACCTCGCGCAGAATGCCATGGAGCGGCGTACCGATCCACTCGGCGATGTACGACCAGCCTTCTTCGCAGGCGACTTCGCTTATCTGGCTTTCCGTGGGCATGGAGCGCAGGTCAGAAAGCGAAAACGTGGTGGGACGCGCCACCAGCCCGTCGACGGTAAGTTTCCAGTCAGAAAAATTAGCGGCTTGCATGCTCTGGAATTCGTTGCCGAGCGGCGCGACCTCATTGGCAAACGGCTTCGCAGAGATCATACTGCGCGGAAACTGACGTGCCGGTGCATGGGCGCCAACCAGGCGCTGCGCAGCATAGGTAAGCGTTTCGCCCGCGCCGAAAAGAACTCCGGAGTCCGGCGGAATAAGGCCGTAACGACGGGCCATGCGGTCGGCAACGGCAAGTCCGGAAAGGCCAGCCGCCGCGGCAATACCTCCGGCGATGAGCTTGCGGCGAGACAGTGTGCTCATGGCTGCTCCTGTTCTGGCGAACGCCCGGTGATCATGCCGCGCATGCGCGACCAGAATCCGGCAAGGGCGATCATGACCACGTGAACGACGAGAAAGGCGACCAACAGACCTGTAATGAAGAAATGCAGCGTGCGTGCCGTCTGGCGTCCGCCCAGAAGGATGACGGTGGACGGAAACGCCGCGGTGAACGCAGGCGACATTGCAAGGCCAGTCCAGATAATGAGCGGAAACAGCACGAAGATCACAACCAGATACGCCAGGCGTTGTACCGGGTTGTATGAGTCAGGCGGAGAAGGCTGGCCAGCCTTACGGCCCAGATAATGCGCCAGTACTGCGAACAATACTCCTGGCGAACGCTGACCGCGCGCGGGCAGAATATTGCGGGTGAAGTGCCGCCGCCATAGGCCCCACACAAGATAAACAAAGCCCACGAGCACAAGAAGCCAGGCAGCCTCAAAGTGCAGATAGCGACTCCAGCCATTCTGGTCGGGCATTACGTAGCCGTACCCGGTGGGTACCGTTCCGCGCGAAGAAGCGATGGGAATCGTGAATGCAGGAGGCGTGTTCACGTTACCCACTTCTCCCCAGTAGAAACGCGGGTGCGAGATGACAATTTCCAGTCCTGTGACGAGCAGCGCAAGAAACGCTATGACCGTGAGCCAGTGCGTGATGCGGACAACGGCTGAGTGGCGCTCTACAGGAGGTTGGTCGGATGGGTTGGCTGGCACAGCGGAAGCATAGCACGGCATTTGTGCATTCGTGGAGATGAAAAGCCCGCGAATGAGGGGTTTCTTAGCTGATGAACCCGGCACTCTCAGCCGATGTAAGCGAATGAAGGAGAAGCTACGGAATGGCACGGAAGAGCAAGCGCAATGGCGGCCAGCGTGACGAACTGAAGGTTGTCTCTTTGCCTGTGAAGGTGACAATGATGCCACCAAGCCCTGTGCAGCGCCTGTTCGCCGAAGCGCTGCGTGCGCAACAGTCGGGCATATTAGACAAAGCACAGAAGCTCTGCCTGGAACTGCTGAAGCTGGATGTAAAACACGCTGAAGGGCTGCATTTGCTGGGATTGGTGCTTTACCAGCAGGGACGTGCCGATGTGGCTAAAAGCATGTTTCAGCGCGCGATTGCCGCGAATGGCAAGGTTGCAGCGTATTACTCAAACCTGGGCAATGCGCTGCACGCGCTGGAAAGACATGAAAAGGCTCTGGAGGCTTACGATCGCGCAATTGCACTTCAATCGAATGAGCCGAATTTTCACTATAACCGCGCAAATACTCTGCGCGACTTGGGGCAGCCTGAAGAGGCGCGTTCTGCCTACGAGAAGGCCATCAAGCTTAATCCGGATTTTGCCGAAGCGCATTGCAACCTGGGGGGTTTGTTGCGCGGCCTTGGACGACTGGATGATGCCGAAGCGCATTTGCGTACGGGACTGCGGTTGAAGCCGGATTACAGCGATGCAACCAACAATCTTGCCGTGACGCTTCAGGATCAGGGTCGCCTGGCCGAATCAATGGAGTGTTTTAAGTGCGCAGTAAGACTGAACCCCAACAACTATGACATGCAATACAACAAAGCAATGGCGCACCTGCTGGCCGGCGAGTTCGAGAAGGGATGGATTCAACAGGAGATTCGGTGGAAGATCTTTTCCGCTCCGCGGCAAATGCAGAAGCGGCAATGGTTTGGTGAACGGCTGAACGGCGAGCGGGTGCTGCTGCATCATGAGTGCGGGCTTGGAGACACCATTCAGTTTCTGCGCTACGTGCCGCTGGTAGCGGCGCGCGGTGGAAAAGTTGTGATGGACATGCCCGCTGCACTGTCACGACTTAGCAAGGCTCTGCCCGGAGTGGAAGAGGTCACCGTGACGGGCCAACAGCTGCCGGAGTTCGATCTGCATTCGCCGATGATGAGCCTTGGGCTGGCATTCAAGGCGAATCTCGAGAACATTCCTGCGGCGACGCCTTATCTCCGCGTGCCGGAAGAAGCACGCGAGAAGGTTCTGAATACTGTTACCTGGCCGCTGGATGGGTTGCGCGTTGGATTGGTCTGGTCCGGTAATCCGAAGTTTTCGCGCGACCGCTTCCGCAGTCTCCATCTCAATGAACTGTGCCCGGTGCTGCGCATGGAAGGCGTGTATTTCTACAGTCTGCAAATGGGGCACGGCCGCTCGCAGTTGCGCTCCATGCAGTGCGAGGAAACCATTCCGCACGTGACCGATCTGACACCGTTTATTGAAGACATGGCCGATACGGCCGCGTTGATGGAGAATCTCGACCTCATCATCACTGTGGATACGTCTGTCGCCCATCTTGCAGGCGCGCTTGGCAAACCGGTCTGGATAATGCTTCCTGCCGCGCCTGACTGGCGCTGGCTGCAGGAGCGCAGCGACTCGCCGTGGTATCCATCCATGCGCCTCTTCCGGCAGGAGCAGCTTGGCGATTGGGCTCCGGTAGTGCAGCGCGTACAACACTCGCTGGCGCTTTGCACAGGGCGTGCCGCGGAGAACTCGGTTGCTTCGCTCGCCGGCAAATAGATACTGGCAGTCAACAATGCACTGAAGTATCATCAGTCTCCACATGTGTTCAATGCACATTGGAGCAAGTCCCGCATGAAGGTTTTTGTTTGCCTCGCGCTTACATTTGCAGCAAGTCTTGCTGTGGCGCAGCCGAACGCGCCAAAACCGCCCATTCTGCTGGATGGGCTGAGCAATCTCCATCATCCTGTTACCACCGAATCGGCGGAAGCGCAGAAGTTCTTCGACCAGGGACTGCGGCTTGTGTACGCCTTCAATCACGATGAGGCAACGCGCGCGTTTGAACATGCGGCAGAGCTCGATGCGAAGATGCCGATGGCCTGGTGGGGAGTAGCTTTGGCCTCCGGCCCTAACTACAACATGCCAGTGGATCCGGAACACGAGAAGATTTCAGCCGACGCAATCGATAAGGCGCGCGCGCTGGAAGCGAACGCGACTCAGGTGGAGAAGGACTACATTGAAGCACTCGCAAAGCGCTTTTCGCATGATGCGTCGCCAGACTACCAGGCTCTCAATCGCGCCTATACCGACGCCATGCGCGCGCTCAGGACAAAGTATCCCTACGATCCGGATGCGGCAACGCTGTATGCGGACAGCCTTATGAATCTGCATCCGTGGAAGCTGTGGAATGCCGATGGCACTCCGGGCGAAGACACTAATGAAATTGTGTCCACGCTGGAAAAAGTGCTCAAGGAGTATCCGCATCACATCGGCGCCATGCACTTATACATTCACGCGGTCGAAGCCTCGCCACATCCTGAGAGAGCGCTGCCCCAGGCGAATGAAATTGCCGCGCTCGCGCCTGGCGCAGGCCATCTTGTGCACATGCCCGCGCACATTTACGAGCGCACGGGCAACTACAACGGTGCACGTGCGCAAAACGTTGACGCTGCGCATGCAGATGAAAAATACGCCGAGCAAACCGGCATGGAAGGCATGTACATGGCCATGTATTACAACCACAATCTGCACTTTGGCGCGATTGCGGCCAGCATGCAGGGCCGTTGTACAGAAGCGCTTGAGCAGGCAGGAAAGATGGAAGCCAACATTGCACCAATGGCCAAAGAGATGCCCATGGTGGAGCCATTTCTTGGTATCCCCATTGCGATGGAGGTGCGCTGTGCACGCTGGGATGCGCTGCTCAAGCGAAGCGAACCGGACACCCAATCCTCGGTACGCAAATCATTCTGGCTGTATGGCCGCGGAATGGCGCTTGTAGCCAAGGGCCGCGTGGACGAAGCCGAAGCATTGCATCTGCGTCTTGCAGCTCTTGAGAAAGCGCAGCCGCATGAAGAGCTTTTCATGCCGCCTGTGGAGAATCATTCCTGGCAGATTGAACACATTGAAGCAAAGCTTCTGGCAGCAAGGATCGCAGAAGCGCGCGGCGACTGGACCAAGGCGGAAGCAGACCTGCGCGACGCCGTGGATACGCAGGATACATTGCTCTACAACGAGCCGCAGGACTGGTACTATCCCGTGCGCGAATCGCTAGGAGGATTGCTGCTGCGTGCAGGGAAAAATGCTGAGGCAGAAGCAGTCTTTCGCAAAGACCTCGAGGAGAATCCGCGCAATCCGCGTTCGCTGTTTGGGTTGTCTGAATCTCTCAAGCGCAGGCATGAGGAATATGAAGCCAAGTGGATTGACGCACAACTGAGGGAAGCGTGGAAGGGGGCGGACGTCAAGTTGACGGTTGACACGCTTTGAGAATTCAGCCTTCGAGATAGTCCCAAAAAGAGTCCGCAAGCTCCGCGCCAAGTTCGTTGGCCATGCGGCGCGCCGCGCGTTCCACCTCGTCAATAAGCCCGTGCAGATACTGGCGCGAATGCGAGATGGCAACAACGCCCAGCGTCGCCGACTGCCAGGTAACTGCTTCATCCATTTCTGCAACGGAAATGTTGAAGCCCTGGCGAAGTTGGTCTTTCATGGAGCGGACAACCTGGCGACGGTCCTTGAGAGACTGCGCGTGTTCAATGCGAAGTTCGAGCGTGAGATGGGCAACTGGCATGGCGTACGCGGCGTATTCAGCGGCGCCGGTTCCGCATGAGCTTTGAGCGACATTGTAAGCCTGTTTGGGTGGAGATGCGTGTGATCAATCGAGGAGGAGCGCGTATGCGACGACTGTTTCGCTGAGATCGTCGATTTTCGCCAGCATCTCGGCTTCAAGCTCATGCGGTACAAGCATCTCGCAGGCTGCGATTTCCTCACTGCTTGCGCCGACAAAACAAAGCTCGCAGCAGCCGAGGCCTGCACCTCCTTCACTCTCGGTGCGCACAGGCGGGCCAAAGACGCGACAGGTCATCGGCCGATGGGCGTAGACGTCGCAAAGTCCCGTGTCAGGATTGAGCGCTGGGCACGGTGCATCATTGGCAAAGTCTTCAAATGCTTCCTCTCTAGAGGTTTCGAGCACACCCGTTGCGCGATCTCCCGGAAAATCGGCACTGTTTTCAGAAATCCATGTGCGCGCCCGTTGCTGCAGCGCCCCGGCTGCCCCGGGGTTCTTCGCCCTCAAGTCAACTACTCCCGTATGAAGTCGCGCCGCATCCAGAGCATTGATCCTGAAAGTGCCGTGACAGCATTGCGTGCAACCAGGCCGGCAGGTAAGCCAATTGCCGGCGCGATGTGCGGCATCAGAAAGAGCCGCATCCATAATCTGTACGAGTTCGGCATCGCGTGCGGGAAGTTGCATGCTGTCGAGGATACGCGAGAAAAGCATGTAACGCATCCACGTTCACTCTCACGTGATGCGTCGCGCTAGTCCATATCGAAAATTTTGCCGGGGTTCATGCGATTGTCGGGATCGAGTGTTCGCTTGATCGTGCGCATGACCTCTAGCGCTTCGCCATGTTCGGCAAAGAGATATTTCTTCTTGCCCAGACCCACACCATGCTCGCCGGTACAGGTGCCACCCATCGCGTGCGCACGCTCAACGAGTCGATGCGCGAACGCATCCACTTCCTCCGCCTCATCCTGCTGATACATGCAGAGGACGTGAAAGTTGCCATCACCAACATGGCCCACTATCGTCGACGGAAAACTCGCACAGTCAAGATCTTCGCGTGTCGCCACAATGCAATCCGCCAGGCGTGAAATGGGCACGCATACATCTGTGGTGAGCGCGCCTGAGCCGGGCCGCAGGGCGCGTGATGCGTAGTAGGCATCGTGACGCGCCTTCCATAGGCGCTCGCGCCCAGCAGGTGTCGTTTGCCACTCAAGTCCGGAAGAAGCATGTTCCTGCACAATCTGATCGGCAAGGCGTGCAGATTCCTCAACCACGGCCTGGCTGATGCCATGAAATTCGAAGAGGAGAGTGGGGTGCTCCGCAAGCTCGGTGTGCGAGTTGCGATTGATGGCGGCGATCATTCGGTCATCAAGAAACTCGATGCGCGCCACGCCAACGCCTAACTGGATGATCTCAATCACAGATTCGACCGCGCTTTGTACTGTCGGGAACACGCAGAGGGCGACCGCGACAGCTTCCGGTAGGGCGTGAAGGCGCAGCGTGATCTCCGTAATCACGCCCAGCGTACCTTCTGCACCAACAAAGAGGTGCGTTAGATCGTAGCCCGCGGAAGACTTGCGTGCACGCGTGCCTGTGTGAATGATGCGCCCATCGGCAAGGACGACGGTCAGACACAGGACGTTCTCGCGCATGGTGCCGTAGCGAACAGCCGTGGTGCCGGAGGCGCGCGTGGACACCATTCCGCCGAGAGTGGCATCCGCTCCGGGGTCGATGAAGAACGTGAGTCCCGTATTATCGAGCGCCTTCACTAATTCGGAGCGGCTGATGCCTGCTTCGACAGTTGCGTCCATATCGGCCGCACTCACGCGCAGAACGCGATTCATTTGCCGCATGTCGAGCGAGATGCCACCGCGCATTGCATTGACCTGAGCCTCAAGCGAAGTGCCCGCACCAAAAGGTATGACCGGCAAGCCATGGCGTGCGCTGATGGCAATGATGTCGGCAACCTCCTGTGTGTTGCGTGGAAAACAAACCATATCGGGCATGCCGGGCGGATGCGTGCTTTCGCCGTGGCTGTGATGCTCACGGAAAGCTTCCGCAGTAGTGACTCGCTCGCCCAGCAGCGCAGTCAAATCCACAAGAGCTGAAGCAACTGCGGTCGAGTTGAGTGCGGATTTCTTCATTAGTTCGTGAAGACGATGATACCCGCACGAATCGTGCTGACGGAATCCGCCGCAACCGGATAGACTCAGTGCGGAGTTTGCGGAGGGAAAATGCGGGGTATTGTAGGGGCGGTGATGTTGTTGTGCGGGATGCAGTTTGCAGCAATTTCAGGGGCGCAACAGCCGCGCTTGCTGGTGGCCGTTAAGGGCGAGCAAAAGCTGGCGATTGTGAATCCGGCAACGCTGAAGGTACTGGGCAAGGTGGATGAGGCGGGCTTTACGGGCCACGAAGTTGCAGCATCGCCCGATGGCAAATTTGCTTTCGTGCCGGTGTACGGCAATTCCGGCGTCGGAAGTCCAGGCACCAACGGCACCAAAATGGTGAAGATTGACCTGGCCACGCAGAAGATTGTGGGAACACTTGATTTTGGCCATGGTGTACGTCCTCACTGCCCAGTCTTTGGACCGAAGGACGGAATGCTCTACGTAACCACTGAGCTCGACAAGACCGTGAGCGTAGTGGACCCCAACACCATGAAGATTGTGGGCTCCATTCCAACGGGCCAGGAGCAAAGCCACATGCTGGCGATCAGCCACGACGGGCTTCGCGGGTATACGGCCAACGTAGGACCGGGGACGGTGAGCGTGCTTGAAATGAAGGCACGCAAGCTTATCAAGGTGATTTCGATTTCCGGTGATACGCAGCGCATCGCGATTTCTAACGATGATCGGTGGGTATTCACAGCGGATCAGACAAAGCCGCAACTGGCAGTGATCGATACGAAAACCCTCTCTGTCACCAAGTGGATTCCCATCGACGGGATGGGCTACGGTGGCGCCATGATGCATGACGGACGCTGGTTTCTGATGACAGTGCCGAAGAAGAGCGAAATTCAGGTCGTTGACCTGAAGACCATGCAGGTGGCGCGCAAGATTTCGACCATGGCTGACCCAGAGGAAGTGATTATTACTCCCGACGACAAGACTGCGTGGGTCTCAAGCCCGGCAACGGGCAGCGTGGCGCAGATTGACCTGGCCAAGTGGGAGATGGTGCACAAGGTGGAAACAGGCCACAACTCGGACGGGCTGACGTGGGCGAAGTGAAAGTGGTGAACTGAAGTCACCGGATCGCCTTCGAAATTTGCTTTACTATCCCATCGCTGCTGAGTATGGTGCGGTTTCAGTGGAGGTACTGCCCATGTTGCGAGTCACCGTGGGATGCTTCGCTGTGTTCTGTGCGTCGTTGGCCGGCTCATGTCAGTCGCCGCGGGCCGCGCAGACAACCGAGATGCGCCCCATAACGATGGAACTGCGTCCGATGCCCATTGAAACAGCGCGGCGCGCCGCGCAACTGCACGCCATGCTCAAGAAGCAAGCCGCCGAGTGGGTTAATCAACAGGCTGCGATTGAGGCACAAAAAAGAGACGTTGATCTGGATGGGCTGCGTGCTGCGATTCGTGTGCGATTCGAGAAGTCACTGCGCTCTGAGGCTAAGCGCAATCATGGTGTCAACATGGAATCCGATCGGGACATCGATGCGCTTGTGTTCATCGTCATGAGCCAGGCAGCGCAAGAAGAGGAAGCCGACCTCGAAAGCATGATGCAGCAGATCCAGGCCATCAACAAGCAGAAGGAAGGGCTGCGCCAGATGATTGGAGAAGTTCGCCAGGCCGCATTGTCTGCGAAACCCAGAGATCACGACAAGCACTGCGAAACCAGTCTTTGCAAGTCGCTGGCCGCTCGGTTGGTGACAGTGAGTCATATGAGCCTGCCAGGTCAGGTACTCATTCGCACTCGAATACCGCAGAAGATGACTTATGCGGAACTGGAGGGAATCGAGGGTCAGCTGGAGCAGGATCAGGACTCGCTAAATGACATGACCGAAGTAGATCAGATGAAGCTGCAGCAGGCGATGGATCGCAGGTCGAAGGTGATTGAAACCATCTCGAACATCATGAAAAAGATCAGCGACACAGACAGCTCGATTGTCAGCAATATGAAGTAAGCGCCTCGCTATCCGATCGGGTGATTCCAATTCTCGAGTGTGTTTTTGAACGTCGTCATGAACTTGCCTGAGTCGGCGCCGTCGATGAGGCGGTGATCGAAGCCGAGGCAATAGTACTGCACGGAGCGAATTGCAATTGTGTCATTGCCTTCGTGATCGGTGAGCACAACAGGCTCCTTGCGCAGGCCGCCGATGGCAAGGATTGCAGACTCCGGTGCATTCACGATCGGCATACCGAACTCGCCGCCGAATACGCCAGCATTCGTCAGCGTGAAGGTCGATCCGCCAACCTCGCTTGGTTGCAGTTTCTTTGTGCGGGCACGTGCGCCAAGATCTGCGATGGCCCTGGCGAGTGTTACAAAGTTAGCAGTCTCCGAATGGCGGATAACAGGGACAATCAAACCCCATTCCAGTGCCACGGCTATGCCCAGCTCAATGTGTGCATGGTAGCGAATGTTTGAGCCCTCAAGCGAAGCGTTCACTATGGGGTGATGCTGCAACGCGTGGATGGCCGCAGACGCAATGAACGGCATGTAGGTCAGCTTGACACCGTGGCGCTGTTCAAAATCAGCCCGTTCGCGTTCGCGAATCTTCGCGATGCGCGTCATGTCAATCTTGTAGACGTTGTGTGCGTGAGGAATGGTGCGCGCGCTTTCCAACATGCGCTCGGCAATAATTGACCGCATCTTGCTCATCGGCTCAACCTTGCCTTCAAGAGCAGGTGCAGGCACATGCGCAGCCTGCGGTGGGGTCGGCTTTTTGACAGATCTTTCTGGCGAGGAAATATAGGCGAGTATGTCGGCCTTGTTTACGCGGCCGGCTGCGCCTGTTCCCTTCACCATCGCCAGGTTTACGCCGTGCTCTTTGGCGATTTTTCGAACCAGCGGAGATGACTTCACGTTTCCCTGCGTCAACTGCGATTGTGCAGACTCTGGTTGAGAGGCAGCGGCGATTGGGACGGGCATCGATTGCATATTCTGCACCGGTTCAAAGGCGCCTGATTCTTTAGCTGTTCCACCGATCACTGCGACGACGGTGTTCACCTGCACCGTGGAGCCTTCAGGGTACTTAATTTCGGTGAGAACACCGGCCACGTGCGCGGGAATCTCCGCGTCCACCTTGTCAGTAGAGATTTCATACAGCGGTTCATCCACGACAACCGAGTCGCCCACCTGCTTGAGCCACTTGGTGATGGTGCCCTCAAAGATGGATTCGCCCATCTGCGGCATCACAACCGGCGTTCCACCGGATACCTGTGGTGGGGTAGCCTCCTGGCTGATCGCCGTGTTGGGCTGAGTCTGCGCAGGCTGTGAATGCTTTGTGGAAGCGGAAGCCGCCTTTGCTCCATTTCCCGTAGCGGACGCACCAATGGTGGCTACGACCTGATTCACCTGTACTGTGGAACCTTCAGGGAATTTGATCTCAGTGAGCACACCGGCCACGTGCGCGGGAATCTCCGCGTCCACTTTGTCAGTCGAGATCTCAAAGAGCGGCTCGTCCACGGCGACCGGGTCGCCCACCTGCTTGAGCCACTTGGTGATGGTGCCCTCAAAGATCGATTCACCCATCTGCGGCATGATCACATCGGTTGGCATTCAGCGTTCTCTCCACGATGCGGAATCTGTTGCGGCGCACCCGCTCCAAGCCGGATTATAGCGCTCGACACGAAGCCCATTCAGGCTTGTCGCATCCTCGCAGCCGTACTTCAGGATCGAACCAGCGGATTCATTTCGTCATGGATCCGCTGAATTTCGAAAGGAACGGTTAGTGGCGTGTCCTCCGCCTGTGAGGGAAGCGCCTCCGCAGCCTGCGCACGCAAGGCGTCCAGTGAGGCCACGGCAAGAATCTGCTGCTCAAAAACGAGTCCGAACTGGCGGGCGGCCTGATTGGCCACCGATTCAAGCGGCGGAATTGCAGCCGGATCGGCAACCTCAAGATGCAGGCTTGTTACAGGCTTGTCCGTAATGCCGCAGGGATTGATGAGCTGGAAGTCACTGAGATTCGTTGTCACGTTGAGGGCGAATCCGTGCGTCACAATACCGCGCGCCACGTGGATGCCAATCGCAGCGATCTTGCGGCCGTTGGCTTCGGTGCCGCTACCCTCATACGAAAGCCTGCCATACGCCGCACACCAGACACCTGTCAGACCTGCGATGCGTCCGGCTTGCACGCCGTAAACACCGCACAAGCGGATCAGCGCCTCTTCCATCATGCGCACAAAGTCGACCGGACCGAGTCGTTTCCGTTCCTGGCTTGGATCTGAAGCGGGACGCATGAGGCTGCGTAAGTTGAAGATGGGATAGCCGACGAGCTGACCGGGGCCGTGATACGTCACATCGCCACCGCGATTGATGTGGTGCAGCGTGACGCCACGCGCGGCAAGCAACGCATCAGAAGCCAGCACATTCGAGCGGTCTGCGTTGCGGCCCAGCGTGAGCACAGGCGGATGCTCTAACAGAAGTAGCGTATTGGGAATGCGACCGGTAAGGCGCAGCGCTGACACTTCCTCCTGCACACGCAGAGCTTCATCGTAAGGAACACGGCCGAGATAGAGGAACTGAATCATCGCCTTGTGTCCATTGTATTGGCGGCGCAGGTCAGGCAGCGGCGCGCGCCTTGAAGAGCGGCGCAAAAGCAGAGCGCGCCTGCGCGAAGACCAAAAGCCACAACGCCGCCGCTACAACGCCCGGAGCGATTCCTTGCGGCGTACGTATTACCAGTGCTCCGGCCAGAAAGATGTTCACCACAATTGGACCGAGCAGAGTGAGCGCCAGAGGTACATAACGATTGATGAGCAGCAGGATGCCTGGCACCAATTCCAACGCGCCAACCACAAACATGTAGCCGGTAGCCATTAACACATGCACATACTCACCAGCCAGCCCCGGTGGCAGAGGGTTTTTAGCGCCAATGTTCAGTAGATGCATGCCGCCACCAAACACCATCATTGCCCCCAGCAGGATGCGGGCGATAATTACCACAATCTTCATTGCAAAGTCTCCTCGGCCGGAAGGCGCATTCGTGCGATGATTCACGCATTCTGCTGACTCAGGAATAAAAACACAAGGCGAAAATGCCTTTCACTTCGCGTTACACTAAAGACAGGCAGGAGGACCGGGCGGTCGCTGCCGGAGCGCGCAAGCGTTCCGGGGGAGGAAAGTCCGAACTCCGCAGGGCAGTGTGCCGGATAACGTCCGGGACGCGGGCTTCAAAGCCCGTGGACGGCCAGTGCCACAGAGAATATACCGCCGCTGCGCGGGGCAGACTTTTGGACGAAGGGTTCTGGCCGACCAACAGGCCTTGATCCAGGAGTCTGCCCCACGCAGTGGTAAGGGTGAAAAGGTGCGGTAAGAGCGCACCGCCGGTGCAGTAATGCAGCGGGCATGGTAAACCCCACACGGAGCAAGACCAAATAGGGAGGGAGTCGCGGGTTGAGAGCCAGACACGCGGCGCGTACCGGCCCGGTACGACAAGACGGCTCGAGCAATCGTCGAAACCTCCGGGTAGGTCGCTGATGAGTGTCCGCGGCAACGCGGCGCCTAGAGGAATGACCGCACACGACAGAATTCGGCTTACAGGTCTTCTTGCCGGATTCAAATGATAAGCGCTCGCGGGCGAGAAACCTGCGGGCGCTTTCCATTTTGGACAGTGCTTGTCAACTTTGTTCAAGATCTCTTGCAGATCCGGATCGAACCATCAAAGTCAGACTCTAAACCGCCGGCAATGTGACTCTAAATTCTGTGTGGCCCGGTCGCGACTCAACGTCGATTGAGCCTTCGTTGTGGCGCACCAGACGATGCACGATATCGAGTCCAAGCCCCATACCCAGGCCCTGTGGCTTGGTGCTGAAGAATGGATCAAAAATGCGTGCAATGTCCTGCTCCGATATTCCAGTCCCATTGTCGATGATCTTCACAACTACTTGTTGATTGCAGCTGTTGGCCGATACCTTCACTGACCCGCCAACCGGTACAACATCAAGTGCATTGTCGATCAAGTTTCCCCAAATCTGATTCAGTTCCGCGGCGAAACCGCGCACATTGGGCAAATCGCTTTCAAGCTCGACTGAAACCTTCAGCGATTTTTCTCGCGCCTTTGCCTGAAGCACAGTCACGGTGTCACCAAGACTTTTCCCCACGTCCACAGGCTTGGTCACCATTGCCTGATCCATCTGCGTGAAACCCTTCACCGCCATCACCAAACCTGAAACACGCATGGCTGCATCCTGGATTGCAGACGCCAGGCGACGTACAGAACATCCGGCAGCTGCCCACCTCAACACAGCTTCCAATGGCGGTCCCTTCACCGCCGCTGCAATCTGGTCCAGCGCTTCGAATGTCACTTCGGTATCGGCAAGCAAACACGCAATAGAGCAGTCGAGTCCATGGCGGACGAGCCACTCGGAAAGTGCGTCCTCACGATCCATTTGCTCCAGGGCAGACCGCTCTGTATGAGGGGGCTGGGCAAGGCATGAGGTACGAACCGCGTCGATGGCTGCCAGTTGAGAGTTGGTAAGCCGGGCCGCGTCCAGCGCTCGTGTTGTATTCTCGGTTTCTTCAATTCGATCTGCAAGCAGTGCAGCACTGCGTTCAATGGCCGAGGCAGGATTGTTCAGTTCGTGGGCCAATCCCGCGGAGAGTTTGCCTAATGAGATCATCTTTTCGTTATGCAGATCGGTGGAGTTAAACAGGCGGGCACGATC
>JAGWSG010000204.1 GCA_028876335.1 Acidobacteriota bacterium | reverse complement strand
CGGCGCAAAAGTTGAAGTCGCCCTGATCTCCGGTGACGATGCGTCCGATCGTCAAACCGTCCATGTCGGCCCGCTCACCGACGCGTACAAATCCTTCCCTTTCGCCTTCACCGCAAAATCCGCCTCAGAAAAGGCCACATTTGAAATCACAGGCACAGGCAGCGGCAGCTTCCACATCGGCACCGTCTCGCTCATGCCGTCGGACAATATTGAAGGATTCCGCCCAGACACCATCGCCCTGCTGCGCGAAGTCCACTCCGGTTTCTGGCGCTTGCCCGGCGGCAACTTCCTCTCTGACTGGAACTGGTATGACGGTCTCGGTCCACGCGACAAGCGCGCTCCCATGTTTGACTACGCGTGGAACGCCATGCAGAGTAACGACGTCGGCATGGATGAGTTCATGACCCTCTGCAAGCTTATCGGTACCGAACCTTACGTTACCGTCAACGCTGGCTTTGGCGACTCTCACTCCGCTGCCGAAGAAGTCGAGTACATGAACGGCTCCGTCCATACCCGTCTCGGCGCAGAGCGCGCGCGCAACGGCCACCCCGAGCCCTACCACATCAAGTTCTGGGACATCGGCAACGAACCCTATGGCGAGTGGCAACTGGGCCGCACTGACCTGAAATATTACGTCCTTAAGCACAATGAATTCGCCAAGGCCATGCGCGCAGCCGATCCATCGATCACTCTCTTAGCCTCCGGCAACATGCCAGAGGATATGGACCTCAAAGGGGATTATCGCGCCAAAGATATGGGTAACCCTGAAGCGCTGGAAGGTACACCGATTGACTGGACTGGCGGCTTGCTCGCACACAGTTGGGGCAATTTCTCCGGAATCACACAGCACTGGTATGCGCGCGGTGGTCAGCACTTTGATATGGAGAAAGCCAAAAAGCTCCCAGCCGATGCGCCAACTGACGAAGGCTACGACAAGGTCGATCAAACGCTGCTGCAGTACGCCCGTTATCCCGCAAACATCGTCCACCTCAAAGCGCAGGAGTGGAATCGCTATCAGGAACGCTTCCCTGCCATGCTCACGAAACACATATTCCTCTCCATTGATGAGTACGCCTACTTCGGTGGAGACTTCCGGCGCGGGCCCGACCTTAAACAAGCCCTCGCCTACGGCATGATCTTCAATGAAATGCTGCGCCACACCGACTTCCTCACCATGTCGGCGCACACCATGGGCGTCTCCTCTATCACCTACACACCCACGCAGTCTGTCATGAACCCCATCGGACTCGCCTTCCAGCTTTATGACAGCCACTTCGTCGGCGGCTCCATTCCGGTCGCGCTCACCGGCAACTCGCCACAACCGGCTCCGCAATACCCTGTCGGCGGAGATCAACCGAAGACCAACTCCGGTAGCCCCACCTACCCTCTCGATATGTTCGCCGCACTCACACCGGATAAGAAATTCCTCACCCTTGCTGTCGTCAACGCAACAAATGCGGAACATAAGTTCAAGCTCGATGCCACAGGTCTCCGCCTCGCAGGCCCATCCACGCTCTGGCAAATGACGGCAGGCAATGTTGAAGCATCGAACCTCGTCGGCCAAACTCCGAAGGTGGCTATCCACGAAACCTCCATTGGCAACGCTCCCAGTTCCATCACTGTTGCCCCCATCAGCCTCAACATTTATCGCTTCCCAGTAGCGCAGTAGAAGCCGTTCGCACAACTCGACACGCATTCATCCACCCACAGATGGTGGCGCTTCCACTGGAATCGTCCTATAGTCATCTGCGGGTGGCGATGTGAATATCAGGCACCATTGCGCAAGGATCGCATGCGTAGCCGCGCTGCTGGCGGCTCTCAGCGCAACCTCCGCCCTCGCACAACAGTCACAAATCCAAATCTTGATCGGCAACGCACAACTGCCGGGCATGCGTTGGCCCAACTTCGTCGACTATCGTGCGACGCTCCAGAACTTCTACTCCGCATCAGGCTTCACGCCTGTTTGGCTCAATGGAAACCAGCCAACCGCAGTGGCCCTCTCGCTCATCCAGATCTTTCAGCGCGCCGATCAGAAGGGCCTGAACCCTGAAGACTACGACGCTTCGCGCTGGCCTCACCGCCTGGACGATCTCCGTCAAAGCAAAGATACTGCTACCGTTGCGCGCTTCGACGTTGCTCTCACCGTCTCCACTATGCGTTACATCGACGCTCTCTTCGACGGACGCATCCACACTAAGCACTTGGGTCATCCCACTCAGCACGGCAGCAAAGATCTCAACATTGCCAGCTTTATCCGTGACCAGGTGATTCACTCACAGAACGTTTCATCCGCCATTGCTGGCATTGAGCCACCCTTTGCCGCATATCGCCGTACAGAAAAAGCTCTCGCTCATTATGAAGACCTGGCACATCGTGAAGATGGTGGAAAACTGCCCACCGTACGCAAGACAGTTGACCCCGGCCAGAACTACGCAGGTATGCCGCTCCTACGCCGTCTTCTACTACTCGTCGGCGACCTGCCTCAAAGCTATAGTCCCCCAACCGATGCTCAGCTCTACGATGCACCTGTCGTCGATGCCGTCAAACGCTTCCAGCGCCGTCATGGACTCGAGGAAGACGGGCGCCTAGGTGCCGCCACAATTCGCCAGCTCAACGTGCCGCTCCAACAGCGCGTGCGCCAACTCCAGCTATCGCTTGAGCGCTGGCGCTGGCTGCCACATTCCTTCCCCGCTCCACCCATCTTCGTCAACATTCCGGACTTTCGTCTTCGTGCCGTCACGCCGGAAATGAAAGTGGATCTTGACATGCGCGTGGTCGTCGGACGCGCCATGCGCACGAAAACGCCGGTCTTTGCCGCAGAAATGACGCACGTCATCTTCCGACCATACTGGAATGTTCCGCGCAGCATTCTCCGCAATGAAATCATTCCTGACATCCAGCGCAACCGGAATTACATCGCCAAAAATAACTTCGAGGTAACAACGCTTGATGGCCGCGTCGTCACAGACGGCTCAATCTCAGACAGCATTCTTGACCAGTTGCGCAATGGCGCACTCGCCGTCCGGCAAAAGCCAGGAGACGGCAATGCCCTCGGCCTCGTCAAACTGGTCTTCCCAAATGGAAACGACGTCTATCTGCATGACACGCCGTCCACGCGCCTTTTTGCCCGCGCCCGTCGCGACTTCAGCCACGGATGCATTCGCGTGGAAAAGCCCGCCGAACTGGCCGCGTGGGCACTGCGCAACAATCCCGGCTGGTCGCTCGAGCGCGTGCGCAACGCCATGCAGAATGGGCCGGACAATGTTACCGTCAACCTTGCGCAGAGCATTCCTGTGTTTATTGTGTATGGAACAGCAATCGCCTATGCGAACGGCGAAGTCCACTTCAGTGACGACATTTATCACTTCGATACAAAACTAATTGCCGAACTCAACAAGGGATACCCCTATCCGTAGCGATCGCAGACCGCATCACCAGCGCCGTACTCGCCCTACATCCACGTGCACAAATCCATCACCAGGGTAATAGCCCACCCCTCCACGATGCAGCGCAAGCGCCGCGTCTCTCAACTGCGCAATCGTCACGCCCTTTACTCGAATATCAATCGCCATTGCCTGCATGTGCAGACTGTGCACCGCCACATGATGCCCATTTCTGCGCAACGTCGCATTCGTCACCGGTGTCCTGTATCCGCATATAAGATCAATCTCTCCATTCGGTCTTCCTAGTGAAACCAGGAGGTCGTGCAGCAGGTCAAACACTCGGGGATCGTAAGCATGCTCTTGCCCAGTGCGCCGATCACGCAAATAGCGGTTCAGGTCCTCGAGCGCCTCTTCGTTGTATCCGTTCCGGTCGCGGTAAACCACGTCCAGCCGGCGGCCCGTGTGCAGATCCAGAAAATGCAGCGCGTAACGGCCCGGCGTAGAAGGCGCAAGTGGAGGAGCAGCATTCACAAATGTGGGAGGCAGGAAGAGCAGTGTTAATGCAAAGACAAATAAACTGCGGGTACATCTAAACTTCAAGGGCACTGCACAAAACTCCAGGAAAGGTAGGCCGGGCGGGTAGGAGAGGGTGGCCGAGACTTTATTGTACGCTTATTCGTCCCCAGGCACCATTCCAATTGGTCCGGTCTCGCATAGACGATCTGGTACAAGTAGGGACGGGCAATCTACTCCCAATTGCACATCAGGCTTCTGAACATGGGTCACGGTCCAGTCAAAAGATCTGCGTATCGAACAGATGACAGCGCGCATTGATTTCTAAATCGACTTTCATCCTACAGGCAGCGCCGGTACACTTACTGGCGCTGCATTCTTTTCATTTTCTCTGTGATGTACTTCAAGGGCTATTCCGATGGAATTTGAACGTCGTTGTGTTGTGCTTGTTTCTCTCTTTCTCTTCCTCTGCGCTGCCACAGCAGTATCGCAACAGCCGGACTCCGGGCCGCTGACTGCTTTGCGTGCAGGATTCCAGTCGCCGCCTCAGAGTGCGAAGCTCCGTTGCTATTGGTGGTGGCTGAACGGCAACACAACCAGGCAGACAATCACCCGCGACTTGCAGGGCATGAAATCGCACGGTTATGGCGGTGCAATTCTTGTGGATGCAGACGGATCGGGGCAACAAAGCAACCTCGAGGCTCCACTGGGGCCAGCCATAGGCAGCCCGCAATGGACGGCTCTCTTTGTGTACGCATTGCGCGAAGCAAAACGACTCGGTCTTGAGATCAGTTGGAATATCACGAGCCGGTGGGATGTCGGTGTTATTGGAGGTGCAACAGTAAAGCCAGAAGATGCGATGAAGCTGCTCACCTGGTCAAGCATCATCGTTACTGGCGGCAGTGATCAAACGGTCAATCTCAAGCTCCCGCGAGCCATGAACGGTTTCTATCATCCCATTGCAGCCCTTACCTACCCACTGCGTCATGGTGCGGCTCTCCCAGGACAGACAGATAGTGATCGCAGCCCAATTCGCGATCTGAAAAACAAGACCGCCTCCGTCGAGACCGGCTTTTCCATGCCTGCGGACTCACAGGCGCTGCGCAACGCACAATCCGTGGTTGGTGAACAGGACGCGGATACGGAAGATGTTGTCGATGTTACTTCCGCGATGAATGCCAAGGGCACACTTCATTGGCGCTTCCCGGCCGGCCAATGGGAAGTACTGAGCATTGGATATACAGACACGCAAAAGACGCTCAAAGATCAATCCGGCAAGGTGCGCGGTCTTCCTCTTGATGCACTGAATGCTGGTGCCTTCGATCGATACTGGCAATCTGTTGTGCATCCGGTGCTGGTTGCGGCAAAGCCCTACGTTGGCAACAGTCTTCATGCACTGGTGACGGACAGTTGGGAAGCCGGCGGAGCGAATTGGACCGACGGCTTTCGCGCCGAGTTTGAAAGGCGGCGCGGTTATGATCCGATCAGCTATCTGCCTGTCGTAACGGGTCGCATCATCAACAGCCGGGATGACAGCAACAGATTTCTCTTCGATTTGCGCCGCACAGTTGCGGACCTGATTGCCGAAAACTACTATGACCACTTTGCCGCAAGGGCCAGAGCCGTTGGGCTTGAAACGCATCCGGAAGCAGGCGGGCCACACGGTGCACCAATTGATGCACTGGAAAACTTCCGCAGCACGACCTACCCGCAAACGGAATTCTGGGCCGCATCCAACTGGCATCGCGTTACTGATCAGGAGCGCTTTTATATCAAGGAAGCTTCAAGTGCTGCTCACATCTACGGCAAACCTTTCGTTGCGGCTGAAGGACCGACAAGCATGGCCCGGAAGGCCTGGTCCGAATCACTTGGAGAGAATGTTCAGCCAACATTCGATCAGGCGCTCGCGGCGGGGCTGAACCGCCTCTTCTGGCACGAGTTCACCTCCTCTCCTGCTAGCTATGGCAAGCCTGGTGAAGAGTATTTTGCGGGCACACACCTCAATCCCAATGTGACGTGGTGGGATCAGGCGCCCGGCCTCTTACTAGCCTTTAACCGTGCACAGTTCCTGATGCAACAAGGAGAACCCGTTGAGGATGTATTGTATTTCTACGGCGAGCAAGTTCCCGGCATGGTCAGAGTCAAATCAGACGATCCGGCACACGTGTTGCCGGGCTACGACTACGACGTAACCGACGAAGATGCACTCCTGAACCGCATGCAATATCGGGGAGCCGATCTCCACACACCGGAAGGTATTCACTATCGCGCGCTCGTGCTGCCTCAATCCGGCATGCTCTCTGAATCTGCCTTGGAGTGGGTAAACAGATTTGTACGCCAAGGCGGCGTTGTAATAGGGAAAAAGCCTCATGGCACGCTTGGAATCCTTAAGAAGGGCCAGGTCGAGAAATATAACCTGTTGGTCGATACAATGTGGGCCGGTTGCGACGCGACTCCTGTAATGCGTTCTCAGAATGGAAAAGGACTCATTCTCTGCACCGCCGACGCACACGCCGCACTCACTTCACTGAATGTTGATCCAGACTTTACTTATTCGGTGGAGAAGGGTATTCCCGCACAGACGCCCGCATTCGATTTTGCCCATCGTCAAACGGCGCAGGCCGATATCTACTTTGTACGAAGCACGCGCGATATCCCTGTTGATGCGAGTCTGTCCTTCCGTGTATCCGGACGTATGCCGGAACTTTGGAATACAGGTGATGGCTCAATCCGTCCTGCAGCGGTATTCCGGGAGGAACACGGCAGAACGCTGCTGCCGATCCACTTCCCTGCTCATGGTTCGGCGTTCTTTGTATTTGCAAACGCCGTTGGTAAACACGTTGTACGCATCGTGCGCGATAAAGAAGTTATATATCCATCCATTGCACCTGGACAGGGAGTCTTCGCCGATGTTGATGGCCAAATTCTTATAGAAGAACCCGGATCATATGAACTCGATGGCTCAGATGGAAACTCGCGCCGCGTAACCGTGCATGATAGGGACTCCAACCTACCCCGCGCTGAACAATGGACTCTTTCTTTCCCGCCGAATTGGGGAGCGCCAGAACAAATTTCTGTGCCGCAATTCCAGTCGTGGACGGAATCACGCATTCCCGGTGTCCGCTACTTTTCTGGCACGGCCACCTATCATTCACAACTGAAAATCGACGAATCAGAATTAGCGCACGCACAACAATTCTGGATTGACCTTGGAACCGTTCGGGAAATTGCCACGGTCATAGTCAATGGCCATAGGGTGCAAACAGTCTGGCGGGCTCCGTATCGTGTGCGCATCGATAAATTTCTGCACGAGGGCGAAAACGCAATCAGCATCGATGTGTCAAACTTCTGGCCGAATCGAATCATCGGCGATCTGCAGTCAGATGCAACCAGACATTACACCCACACGAATGTGCGTGCCTATACGAAGGATTCACCGTTGCTTCCATCGGGACTGTTGAAGCCAGTGCGTATTCTTCGCTACTCCGCAGAGCAACCATTTTGATAGGACTCTTGATTAATTTCACTACCGGTGCTTTTTGACTATTCCCTCGCACAGGCCAAAACCGATGCGTGGAAGATTGTGGCGCTCCGTAAAGGCACGAAAAATCACCCGGTCTTCGTCCTCCAGAAACACACGCTCTTCTCCAGTTGGAAGGCGAAGTCGAACGGCGCGGTGGCGCATCTCAAGCAGACAGCCTTCGGATCCTTCCAGTGGCCCTGAAACTGTTCCCGTTGCAAGAAGATCTCCAGAGCGCAGGTTGCATCCATTGCTCGTGTGATGTGTGACAAATTGCGCGAACGTCCAGTACAAATCACGCAGATTGGAACGGCTGATACGTTCCGGCGGAATTCCAGCCTGTCTCATCTTCAGCGATGCAAGATATACCTCGAGCGTGAGATCGATGGCGCACTTTTGAGTATCCAGCGGCTGTAGATAATCGAGTAATGCCGGGTCATCTTTACCGCGGCTGCGCACAGGCACGCGGTAGGGTGCCAGTGCCTCCATCGATACGACCCAAGGTGAAACAGAGGTTGCAAAACTCTTTGCCAGAAATGGACCAAGCGGCTGATACTCCCACGCCTGAAGGTCGCGGGCAGACCAGTCATTAACGAGGCATAGACCGAATATGTGCTTCTCCGCCTCATTGATAGAAATCGGATTACCGAGGCGATTGCCCGGTCCGACGAATGCTCCGATCTCTAATTCATAATCCACCGACTTGGAAGGAGCGAATAAAGGCTCGGAGTCTGCAGGCTTTGTCTGTCCTTGCGGGCGGCGTATTGGAAATCCACTCACAACGATGGAGGATGCTCGCCCGTGATAACCGACGGGAAGATACTTGTAATTGGGTAACAATGGATTGTCAGGCCGGAACAATTTTCCCACCCGCCTGGCGTGATCAATGGATGCATAGAAATCCGTGTAGTCTCCTGTCCTCGCGGGAAGTTGCATTTCAACTTCGCACATCGGCACTAGTGACTTTTCTACTTCGCTGTGTGCCTCACCGCTGAGCAGATTGGTAACCTCACGCCTTAGTGCAGACCATACTTCCGGCCCAAGTTCCATCAACTCATTCAAAGTTTCTGAAAGACAGGCGTTCCTTGCCTCGGCAGAAACACCAACAAGCAGGCCGCCAACTCCGCAAGCGTGAAGATCAAGGATCTTGTCACCAATTGCGATGCCGATGTGCGTTTGATTTCCGTAGCGGAAGACGCCGTAAGGAAGGTTTTGAATGGGGAAATCGGTAGAAGGGTCATTCGCGGATGCAACCCAACACTTCAAAGCCATCCAAGCACCTCCAGGTCGTGGAGTGGCTCATCAAACGAACACGACCCAATACGAATGAGAAAAGAATCACGCACCTCACACAACTGGTCAGCACTCCACTCCAACGAGCGCCAACGAATGGATTCCGATTCAACGCGCCAGGCCTGCACATTTTGCTCATCAAGGATCTGTGCGGCAGTGCTGGATTCGCCGCCGAACCACACATGTGCCGAAGCACAGATCAGATTGATAAACCCGTGCATGAGTTCCCTGGGACTGTCAGGCTCGTCAGTAATCGGATGAATAGAGCGGAGAGGATGATGCAAACCCGCCGTAGCCTTATATGCAATTCGTCTGTCGGCAAGTTGCTTCAGTGCGAATGCCACCAACTCCGTCGAGGGAAATGCGCCGGGAATTACCCCACCCAACCTGAGCTTTGCACGTGCCCCGCACTTTGCGATCGAATCGAGGACTTCAGAATGGGAATCAGCAATCGGCATCTCTACATATATCGTTGTAGCGCTTGAAAGGCTCTTGCTCCAGTCTGCAATCGCTGCGCTGCTGTCTGTTTTCAACTCCACCATATCGATGGATAGCCCCTTCCCGAGATAAGACTGCAACAGTTGTTGTTCGCCATCCCTTGCAATCACACTTAATGAGTCCGCGCGCGCCCGATCCAATGTCACTTTCTGGAAAATGTGCATAGTATGCAAATCAACAACCAAGTTTCCCAAGGCCCACGCGTCAGCACCGCGCCGGAATCCCTCATAGGCATCAATTGCCACGCGCATATCCATTCCGGCAGGCGGAAAAGCGCCCGCAAAATCGAACAGGCGACTTAGAGCGTATT
>JAGWSG010000203.1 GCA_028876335.1 Acidobacteriota bacterium | reverse complement strand
TTTCCGCCCGATCATTCACCGGCCGGGCAGCGTGAACTGTTTGTGCAGACGCACGGGAGTTTACGTCTCACGCGCGGCCTGCGCCGCCTTTAGAAGCACCTTCCTTGGCTGGAAATCAAATCCGGGAGACTGTCACGCCCCCTGGGGTCGCTCAGCAGTCTCATCTATCGTCGTTCCAAATCAGAGGCTGAAAGGGCGACACGAGGGTGCACACAAAGCATTCAGTATCCATTTCGCGAATAGTCTCCATGCATTTGTTCGATTGCGGCCACTGCGTGGCCCGCTTAGATTTCAGCGAAACACGAGGGCTCGTCAGTGCCCCCAGGAGGAGACCGACATGCCACGCACAGGTACAAGCGGCCGCACTCAGGCCAGGCCCCCACAAACCCGCAGCACAAGTCGAGCACTTCCGCAGTTTGCCTGGAACACTTCACCCGCGCTGTCTCCACAAAGGGCGCCGCCAGCCCCGCGCATTGGATATCGATCCATTGGCAGGAACGCAGCACCCATCAGAAGTGGCCCACGCATAAGCCATCACCATCCCGATCTTCGCCCACGAATGACCAAACGCTCATGCAAGATTCCACGCTGCGGACCGTCCCAGTCATCCGATGGAAGCTTGCGTGCGAGTTCCCGCGCCCGCCCGCAAGCATTCCCTCCAATAATCCGTGCATTCCAGCGCCCTACAGGATAGCAACCATGTCCGCGACAGTCCGCTGAAAAACTCCGCTGCGATTTGACTCATGCACTTCAGAAACACACCCATGTCGGCCCAACATCCGCCCACTCAGCTCTCTGCCACACGCCCCATTTCTTGCCCCGCATCCCCAAGGGCCTCGGAGGCACATTGATGACGAGCCCCCCCGAACCCCAGGTGTTAGCGGGTCTACGAGTACTCGATTTTGGCAGCTTCATCACCGCGCCCTACGCCGCGATGCTACTCGCCGAAATGGGTGCCGATGTAGTGAAGATTGAACTTCCAGGATCCGGAGATCCGTTTCGTGCCTTCAACGACGGTTTGTACAGCTCACATTTTCAAGCTCACAACCGCAATAAGCGCAGCCTTGCACTTGATTACAGAAAGCCTGAAACACGCGGAGTCCTGGAGCGACTACTTGCAAGCGCCGATGTAGCACTACTCAATGTGCGGCCCGGCGTGGAGGAACATCTTGGACTTTCCTACGGGCAAATCGCCCAACACAATTCCCGTTTAATCTACTGCAGCATTACCGGCTTTGGCTCGAGTGGACCCTATGCGAAACAACCCGCTTACGATAATGTCGGCCAAACTGTTTCCGGCTGGCTGTCCATGTTCCATCACGGGACGGACGCGCGCGTAGCTGGTCCCGCCATCTCAGATGCCATCACGGGAATATTTGGTGCCCTCGGAATTCTAGCTGCGCTCCATGAGCGCTCGCGCACGGGCACAGGCCGCAAGGTGGAAGTGAGCATGTTGGAGTCGATGATTGCATTTGCGACGGAACCTCTAGCTAGGCTCTTCAGTAGTGGGCAAGCCCTGGATTTCTTTGCCCGCGCAGCGGCGTCTCAATCTTTCATTGTTACGTGTGCGGACGGCCTACGTATCGGCCTGCACTTATCGTCGCCCCCAAAATTCTGGGATGCCCTACTCGCCGCCGTTGGGGCTCCCGAACTCGCCAGTCGATATCCTTCGCGAGCGGATAGGGTCCGAGAATACGATGAGCTTGCCGCCGACCTTGCGCGCATCTTTGCCACACAGCCACGCGCATATTGGCTACCGCTGCTTGCGAAGCACGATGTTCCCTTTGCCGCGGAAAACCAATTGCAAGATCTCGCAAAGGACCCCCAAGTTCGTCACCTGAACATTCTCCACACCACTTTGCATCCTACCCAAGGGGAGGTACGAGCTCCACACAGACCGGTTCGTTTTGACGGCAGCAATCACAGCAATTTTCTGCCACCGCCGATGCTCGGTGAACATAGTTTTGAGATTCTGCAGGAGCTCGGCGTAAATCCAACGGAAGTTGAACAGCTTCTTTCGGCTGGCCTTCTGGGTATTCCGCCATCGGAATAAGAGCACCTTTCTATCTAACAGGCGGACCCCACAGACTTTCCCCTTCCGACGAAATGGGTTCAAGAGTCAAGCGCGGCACCGCCCCACATAACGGAGACAACATGATCACCCTTCACCAAAAATGCTGGATTCTCGCTGCGAGCGCCATGATTTATGGCGGATTAGCCCATGCCGATGAAATCAAAGTTGGCTTCATTACTTCACTTTCTGGACCTGTTTCATCGATCGGGATTCCTTGCTCCAAGGGAATGAAAGCTGGCGAAAGCTACATCACGGAAGCCAATGGTCGCAAGTTCCACGTCTATGAGTTGGATGATGCCTCCGACCCGAGTCAAGCCGCTCGAGATGCGCGAAAATTGGTAGATGACGATAAGGTCGACGTACTCATCGGAAGCCCAGGGCTCCCAATCACAATGGCAGTGGCCGCCGTCGCGAAGGAGAGCAAGACTCCCATGATCTCCGTGGCTCCAGTCAACACTTTCGGCGGCGCCAATCCATGGGTCGTGACCGCGGTTCAACCGGCTTCACTTATGGTGGGCCAAGTCGTTGATCAAATGAAGAAGGACGGCGTCAAATCCGTCGCTTATATCGGTTTTTCTGACTCATGGGGGGATGTTGTCTATTCCAATCTCAAAAAGGACGCCACCACTTCCAAAATTGTAATCACCGCTGATGAACGCTATGCTCGCACTGACAGTTCTGTCACGGGACAAGCGCTTCGCGTGATCGCGACGCACCCCGACGCTGTCCTTACCGGCGGATCTGGAACGCCAGGCGCACTGCCCTACGAGGCGCTCGCTCAGCTAGGCTATTCCGGCAAGCTGTATGGCACCTATGCCTTGATCTCTCCCGATTTCATTCGTGTGGCTGGCTCATCGGCAGAAGGCATGCTGGCATCTACAAGCCCAGTCGTCGTCGCTGACCAATTGCCCGTCACCTATCCGACGCGTGACATTTCCATGGCGTACCTCAGGGAATATAAAAAGGTCAATGGAAACACTCCGTACAACGCTTTCTCCGCCTATGCATTCGACGCATGGCTGATTCTGACAAAGGCCGCCAAAGGCGTCCCCGCTGACGTCAAGCCCGGAACGCTCCCATTTCGCTTGGCTCTCCGCAAATCCGTTTTCTCAATTCACGAACTCAAAGGCACTGGCGGCGTTTTCAACTTTGAACCGGGTTCACCCTACGGTGTCGACAAACGGGCCTGCGTGATCGTCCGCCTCCATCAGGGACACTGGCAATACGTTCGCTGAGCTCATCCAAGCGATCACCGCCATGAACCTCGATTTGGCATTGATACTTACAGCGAACGGGCTCGCCAGCGGAGCAGTATACTTGCTGGCGGGACTCGGACTTGTGCTGGTGTTTTCAGTTACTCGCGTTGTCTTCGTACCTTTTGGCGACATTGCGGCATTCTCTGCGCTGAGCTTAGCGGCAATCGAGAGTGGCCGCCTTCCGCCTACGATTCCCCTGGTTGCACTCCTGGCGCTGTTGGCAACGACAGTGGAGATCGCGTCAGCCCTGCGTCACGGGAAGCCTGGGAGAGTGGTGTCCATATTTATGAGATGGTTTCTGGTACCACTTATCCCCTGTGCCATCGCCTGGAGCGCCATGGAACTCGGCGCCCCCCACCTTCTGCAGGTAATCGCCTCTGCGATGCTGGTTGTCCCGCTGGCACCATTGCTTGCGCGACTTTTCCTTCAACCCATCGCCGATTCGTCCACGTTGACCCTTCTTATTGTCGCACTCGCGATACATTTTATTTTGTCTGGCCTAGGACTTCTCTTTTTCGGGCCCGATGGAGTTCGTACACAGCCGTTCATTCACGGAAGAATACACGTCACCTCGCTCTTTACCATGAGCGCGCAGACGCTCGTCATCATTGGATTTGCATTCGTGTCGTGCCTCTTCCTCTACGCTCTCTTCGAGAGAACTGGGACCGGAAAGGCTCTGCGTGCAACGGCCGTAAATCGAATCGGCGCACGCTTGGTGGGAATTCGGCCAGCCAGCACCGCACTTCAGTCGTATATCCTTGCATCTTTCTTGGCGGGTCTAGTTGGGGTCCTCATCGCACCGGTAAATACGGTTTACTACGATTCAGGCTTCATTATAGGTTTGAAGGCCTTCGTGGCTGCAATCATTGGCGGGTTGACCAGCTTTCCTCTAACGGCGATTGGCGCACTTTCCGTAGGCCTTGTAGAAAGCTTCGCGTCCTACTGGAGCGGCGCTCTTAAGGATGTACTAGTGTTCAGTCTCTTAATCCCCATTCTGCTTGTTCGTTCATGGCTCGCCCTTCCGTCCGAAGACGACATGGAGGAAATGGACTCATGATCGCGCAAGACCAAGAGTCGTCGCCTGTGGATCGATTCGGCCCGCGAGAGTGGGGGCCAATTGCACTATGGCTCATCGCCTCGCTTCTAGGGCTCATGGCACCGTTCCTGCTCGGCGATTTCAGCGTCTCCCTGCTCAACGATATCGGTATCAGTGCGCTGGTCGCGCTCGGTCTCGTCTTACTGACCGGCGTTGGCGGGGCCACATCCTTCGGTCAAGCGGCGTTCGTAGGCATCGCTGCCTACGCCACCGCTTGGCTCGGGCGTTGCGAGGGTCTTTCTCCTTGGCTGGGCCTGCTCTTTTCGCTGACGGTAACGGGTGTGGCGGCGTGCCTGATCGGGTTAGCCACGCTCCGTCTTGGTGGACACTTTCTTCCACTGAGCACGATCGCCTGGGGCTTGTCGATCCCATTGGTGTTCGGCAATATGGACTCCCTTGGACGCTACAGCGGCATGGCCAACATCCCTGCTCTTGGGATTGGCCCTGTCGCCGTTGACACTCCCAGACGCATGTATTACCTCATAGCCGCCTTCTTGATCTCGTCGCTATGGTTCAGCCGAAATCTCCTACGGTCACGGCCAGGGCGCACATTCCGCGCGCTCCGGAGCGGTTCTCAATTACTAGCTAGCGTCGGCGCGAGCTCATTTGCTGCCCGCCTCCAGCTTTTCGTGATTGCTGCGCTTTTTTCTGGAGTGGCTGGGTGGCTCTACACATATACCAACCGCTTCGTGAGCCCCTCGCCGTTCGATTTGCGCGCCAGTATCGAATACCTATTGATGGCGATGGCAGGTGGCGTCGGTTACCTGAGCGGCGCGGTATTAGGGTCAGCGGTCGTGTTGGTCGCCGGCAATCTTCTGCAAGACCTTTTACCACTGCTCTCGAATCGCGCCAATCAATTAGATATAGTCGCCTTCAGTCTCTTGTTCATCGCCCTGCTTCATTTTGCACGCGGCGGTGCGATGGCCCTTGTTTGGCGCCAATGGCGACGTGTCAAATCCGGTGGCGCCCGCCCGGTCTATCCGGCTGCAAAGCCATCGTTACCGCGGCGCGAGCGTCTTCAGATTGGTGAGTTGCTGCTTGACGTCGATCAGATAAGTAAGCGCTTTGGGGGGCTACTGGCGGTGGATAAAGTGAGCTTTCGAGTTTATTCCGGGGAGATCGTGGGTCTGATCGGCCCCAATGGAGCCGGGAAATCCACGATGTTCAATTTGCTAACCGGGACGCTTGGCAAGAGCGGCGGACGCGTCACCTTCCTGGGACAGGACATCACGCATTGCTCTCAACGGAAAATTGCAACCCTTGGGATTGCGCGCACTTTTCAACACGTCAAATTGCGCCCCGCGATGACACTGCTGGATAATGTCGCACTAGGCGCACACTCTCGCTCGAAAGGGGGCGCACTCGCAGCCGGCCTCAGCCTAAATCGCCAGACGGAGAAGCTGATTGCACAAGACGCCGCGTGGCAGTTAAAGCGCGTGGGTCTTGGTGGGCGCGAATTTCAGCTCGCGGGGAGTCTTTCACTCGGAGAGCAGCGGATCCTCGAAATTGCCAGGGCCTTGGCCATGGACCCGGTTCTTTTGATTCTTGACGAGCCGGCCGCGGGCCTTCGTCGGCTTGAAAAAAAGGAATTGGCGACGTTCTTGAAGAGGCTTCGTGACGAAGATGGCGTAACTATCCTCATCGTGGAGCACGACATGGACTTTGTAATGAACCTCGTCGATCGACTCGTGGTCATGAACTTCGGCGCTAAGCTGATAGAGGGAGAGCCTGGTCTGATCCGCGCTTCACAGGAAGTACAGGCCGCCTATTTGGGCTTCGACGTCCCTACGGCCAGAGGTTCCGCATGAGCTTGCCGCAGAGCAGACCCTGCGAGGCGCTGATTCGTCTCGACGATATGCATGCTTGCTATGGGCATGTGGAGGCCCTCCACTCCGTTTCAATGTCCGTCAATGCGGGAAGTATTGTGTCCGTTCTTGGGCCGAATGGCGCGGGCAAATCCACCTTGCTCGCGGCCGCAATGGGGCTGATACCCGCGCGTGGCCAGGTGTTTTTTGCCGGCGTCGACTTGCATCAATGTACGGTGGAGGACCGTGTGGCACTAGGCCTCTGTTTGGTGCCTGAGCGACGCGAATTGTTCGGAGATCTCACGATTCAGGACAACTTGAGGCTTGGTGCCTACACTAGGGGCATGCAAGGTTCCGCCTTTCGAAGGAGCCTGGATTCCGTATACGCACGCTTTCCGCGACTTGGGGAGCGGCGTAGGCAACTTGCTAACACGTTGTCCGGTGGAGAACGGCAGATGTTGGCCTTGGGCCGCGCACTCATGGCGACTCCACGGGCGCTACTTCTGGATGAGCCCAGCCTCGGTCTAGCTCCCTTGATTGTGAAGGAGATGTTGAGCAACCTGAGCGACCTTTGCAAGCAAGGCATGACGATACTGCTCATCGAGCAGAATGCGCGGGCCGCCTTGCAGATTTCTGCCTATGGCTATGTTCTTGAGGCCGGACGAATTGTCTTGGAGGGCGACGCCTCCAAGCTTGCGGAGGATCCTCGTCTGCAACACACCTACCTTGGAGGAGGCGCCGAAGACACCTCTGATGACT
>JAGWSG010000202.1 GCA_028876335.1 Acidobacteriota bacterium | reverse complement strand
GTTGGCGGCGAAGAGTTCAGCGTTCCAGCGATAAGACCATGCATCGCCCCAGGCGCCCTGCGGGCCGCCGTGGATGAGGAACTTGAGCGGATATTTTTTCGCGGGGTCGAAGTTTGGTGGGCGAATGAGAAAGCCCTGGATTTTGGTGCCGTCTTTGGCGGTGAACCAGAAGGAGTCCATTTTGGGGAGGTCGAGCTGGGCGAGTAGAGCATCGTTGAGGTGGGTGAGAGGCTTCGCATCCACCGCAAAACCTGTCGGTCCGAATTCGCCTTTCTCATTCCTGCCTTCGATGATCGCGGGCGACGGTGCAAATCGCACCACCTCGCTTGGCTGATCAACGCGCACACGAATGGCAACCAGATGCGTTCCGTCGTCCATTGGTTTAATTTCACTCAGTTCGCCGCTCGTACTACCAATCGTCGTCCATTGTGTTTTCGCGGTTCCATCTACATTGACCGAAAAGATCGGCTCTTCACCTGATTTGCCTGAGGTAAAGTAGATGGTCTGCGAGTTGGGTGCCCAGGCAAACTCATCCACCCAGTTGTCGAACTTCGGCAGCAGGTCTTTGCCGGTTTTCGTTGCGCGGTCGTAGAGCCAGAGGCGGAATTTGTCGCTCTCGTAGCCGGCGCGGGCCTGCGAGCGCCATGCGAGGTATTTTCCATCGGGCGAATAGGCGGGGTTGAAGTTGCCGCCGGCTGAGGTTGAGACCTGCACGGGCTTAGCGTCCGGGTTGGTCAGGTTGAGGGTGAAGATGCGGGCGCTGACGCTGATGGCCTGCACGGGATCAATGTTGTCGGTGTAGGCGAGTTCTTTGCTGTCAGGCGAGATGTCGCAGCCGCAGCCGCCGCCGTCGAGCGAGAAGGGTGGCACGTCATGCGGGTTGTGCGGCGTGAGGTCGCGCATAGCGGTGCCGTCAGACGCCACGTAGAACAGGTGTGAGCGCTTGTCGCCGGTGAAGTGGTCCCAATGGCGATAGAGCAGGTGCGTCCAGATCTGGGCTTTGACTTTGCTGTTTGCCAGAGCTTTGTCTTTGTCTGCGTTGCAACTGTTGCCGGTGTTGAAGTCGGCCGCGGTGATTGCCGCACAATCGGGATAAACAGACGATGTGAAGACGATGAATTTGCCATTGGGCGACCACTTGGCGTTGTCGGCCTCGGTTGCGATATCGGTGAGCTTTCTTGCGTTGCTGGTTGTGCCGTTGCTGCTGTCAAAATCGGCGAGCCAGATTTGCTGGCCACCCTCTCGACCGGAAAGAAAAAGGATGCGCTTGTCATCTGCCGAAAATTGCAGGCCGCCATCGCCGGGTTGCATGACGGCAACCGCCATGGGCGGTTTTGCGTTTGGGTTGTTGATTGGCTGAATCAACCATTGCGTCGTCTTCGTGTTCTGCTCCAGATTCACGGTTGTGACCGCATAGGCGAGCCATTTGCCGTCGTGGGAGACGGCTGTGTCGCCGAGGCGCTTCATGGCCATCATGTCTTTGAAGGTCATGGGGCGTTTGCCGGAAGCACTGCTGGAGAAAGCGAGCGGGGCCAAAGTCAGAACAGAGAAGACCAGAGCAAGGCAACGGCGATTCATTGACAACTCTCCTATGCACGCAGGGCGGCGCGAAGAGAAAGTGTACACCGAAGTTGAGAGTGACGTGTATTTACTTTAAATACATGCACTTATGGTGAAGATTGAGCGCCAGGAACGGGACCTGGCGCGCGGGTTGTTTTTTTGATATGAGTAAAAATCCTTTTGAGGTCGGGGGGGGGGAGGGGGGTACGGACCGGGGAAATGGTTGACAGACTTGGACGCTAGAGGCTCAATTTGACGCGCCGAACAGCCTGGGATGCCACCTGGGCGGCATATAGGAGACGGCCAGCGGTGGCCGGGTCAAAGACTTCGAGCAGTACCCCCTCTGCAACACAACCGATGAAGTCCGGAATGTCCTCCTTGTCGTCGATTGTGGGCATAAGGCTTCTGAACCGTTCGCCGGCATCTTTCTCCGCACCGTACGGGCCCGCGCCTTTCTTGATGCTCTCGTTATAGGTTTCGAAGTAAGCTCTCCGGCATAAAAGTACGACAGAGGATGCCCCGGATTTGGTTCCTTCCGGCTTGGATTCGGTTTCAATTGGTTCGCTCATAGAAATCTCCATTTGCAACCATTGTGAAGAAAGTTGGGAAATAGTCTGCAAACGGACTTTTTGTGGGATGCGTGCGGAGGCAGGGGCTGAAGCCCGATTATCTCCTGGGGTGACATGATGGCCCGGCTGAAGCCGTGCCGTTGTTACGAGGCTTTGTGGCGGGGATGGGGTTAAGCGGCCTGGAGTTCGAGGACGATGGCGGCACCGCGGGTTTCATTGTTCTCGGCGGAGATACGGCCGTTGTTTTCACGCAGGATGGTTGCGCAGAGCGAGAGGCCGAGGCCCGCGGTTTCTCCAGCGGCCTGCGCGGGGACGAAGGACTCAAAGGCGCGGGTGGGGTTGAGGAAGCCGGGACCGGAGTGAGAGATGCGAATGCGCACGTAGTCGCCTTCAGAGGTGGCCTCCATGCGCACGGTGCGCTCTTCCTCGGAGTCCATGTTCTCAACGGTCTCAATGGCGAACTGGAGGCAGTACAGCACGGCCTGGCGCACTTGCTGCGAGTTGCCGAGTACGCGAGGGAGTCCTGGAGCAATGTGGAGGCGGAAGTCGATGCCGCGGTGAACGAACTCGGAGCGATGCAGTTGCTCCATGTCTGTGAGCAGTTCAGTGACGGAGATGGCGGCAAAGTGCTCGTTCTGCGTGCGGGACATGCGTGCGAGGCTTTCGAGGGTCTGCCGCATGTTGCGGGCTTCATTCAGAATGGCATCGACGGCGCGGCGATTCTGGGGGCCGATATCGGGCGACTCATTGAGCAAGGCGGCGTAGCCGAGGACGACGGTGAGCGGATTGTTGAGTTGCCTTGAAACGTTGTTGGCCAACTGGCCGAGTCCGGCGAACTTTTCCGCGTCGATGAGCTTTTCAAGCATGACGGTCTGATCGCGGGCAGCCTGGATACGGGCGGCCAGAACTTCGACAGGGCGCAGATCTTCCGCACTGATGGGCTGGCGGGGATTGCGGGGCGAAGCGAGGATGATGGCACCTTCGGTGGTGCCCCGGCCGTAGATGGGGGTAGCCAACGCAGCGGTCATGCCAAGACGCTTCAGGTCATCGCCGGGAAGCAACCAGGGGCCCATGTTGATATGGAAGGTCTGACTGTCAGGTACGGCGGGGCTGGCGGTGCCGGGCGCCAGGAAATCAGCGGGGGCGATGCGGCCTGCCACGGCTTCAAACGCGCCGAAGGTGGCTTCGTCAAGGCCTGCTGCGCCAGCCAGACGGTATTGCCCGGTGTTCTGCAGAAAAAGGATGGCAGCCTGCGCGAAGCGGCTGTTGGTGACGATGGTCTGGCAGAGCTGGTTTGCCTGGCGGTCAAAGTCGTCGAGGCGGCGGCGGCTCATGGTGAGGCGGGTATAGGCGGCGAGTTCGTCGCGCGCTTCGCGGTCGCGCTGCTGCGCGGCGGTCTGGGTGGCGAGGTCGGACTCCAGCTCGAGTACGATTGCGCCGATTGCAATGAGCAGGAAACCGAAGATGGCAATGCGATTGAAGGGAAGAACAAGGTAAGGAAAAGGCTGCGAAAAACGGTTCAGTCCGGCGAGTTGAAAGATGGTGGCGAACAAACCGGCTGAGGTGAGCACGGTTCCTGGAGAGACGCGCTTAAAGACGAAGAAGATGAGAAGCGCAGCCACAAAATTGAGCGCGCATTGGGTGAAGACGAGCGTCCACTGCGCGCCGGAGGTAAGACAAAGGCTGAGAGCAATGCCGCCGAGGACCACACACAGTGTGAGACCAAGCCAAGTGGGCATGGTGCCCTTTGAGTATCCCCAGAAGGCGCCGACGAGGAGAGACAATCCTCCGAGAACGGGAAAAAGCAGAAGTGGGAGTCCGCTGGGATGACGGCCGGAGAAGCCGAGGTTGAGGAGAAGGGCGTAGCCAACGAGCGGAATGGAGAAAGGGATTGCGTAGTAGATACGCGCTTTCCCGATGCGAAAACCAAGCGGCGAGAGCGCGGTGAGAAAAAGCGCAGCGCTGATTTGAGCAGCACTCTGACCAATGGCGGCACTGACAGGATGCAAAACAGAATTGCTCAGATCCCAGTTGGGTCCGGGGAACTGCTGAACGAGCCGAATGAGCGCAAAAAGGAGTCCGAAGAACCAGAGAAGCGGACGAAGGCGCTTGAGGTGCAGATAGAGATAGACCAGCGCCGGCAGCAGAATGGCCGTAAGTGTGACTGCCGGAAGCAGGAAGTAGTTGGGCATGTTCTGCAGCGGAGCTCCTCGGGCCCGCCGTACTGGCGGCGTTTGCGTGCCGATGGTTTGCGCAATATCAGCGAAATCTACTGATTCTGCATCATATAACCAGCCAAAGCGATCAAGGAGTTAAGTTCTGCACTGGCGGTTCCTTCCGTAATTACAGACGGCGACGCCCAAGAACGAGAAGATGATTTTCGAGTTTTCCCCGCAGGGCTGTCCATGCGTCTAATGTTGTAGTGAAGCTGTGGGCCTGTGGAATTTGTGGAGCATTGAGAGGCCTTTGGCACCTGCGGGCATGGGGGTCTTACAGAGTTTAATATGCTGAAACGCTTATGGTTAGCTGCGTTAATTGGAATGTGTGTGCTGCACCTGCAGGCACAGGATAAAGACAGCTTTACGCCGATGCCGCTGGATGCGGGCTTTGGCCCGATGGACATGCGGCCCCCTGCAACACCCGTGGACCAGATCATCAAGGAGTTCTCTGCCAAGGAGAGTGAGTACCGGGAAGCGCTGAACCACTACACCTACCGGCGTGCCGCCAAGGTGGACACGATTGACGACGATGGGAAGGTGGATGGTGAGTGGTACGAAGTGGACGATGTGATTTTCGACCCCAACGGCAGACGCACGGAGAAGGTGGTGTTTGCGCCGGCAAGCACGCTGGAGCGCGTACAGATGACACCCTCCGATATGAGCGATATCCAGCACGGGTATCCGTTTGTGCTGACGACCGAGGATGTGCCTGAGTACAACATTCAGTACGTGGGCAAGCAGAAGGTGGATGAAGTTGACTGTTACGTCTTCGATGTTTCGCCCAAGGAGATCAAGAAAGGCAAGCGCTATTTGCTGGGACGGATTTGGGTGGACGCAACCGATTTGCAGATTGTGGTGACGAACGGACGCATAGTTCCCGACGACACGCGCAAGGGACACGAGGATCTGCATCCGCCGTTTATGACATGGCGGCAGCAGATTGATGGGCACTACTGGTTTCCGGTGTACACGAGAGCCGAGGGAGTCCTGCATTTCAGCGGTGGCAACGGGTATATGGCGCAGGACGTGCATATCCGCGACATTGTGAAGTACACGGACTACAAAAGGTTTGGATCGAGCATCAAGATTATTTACGACGGCCAGGACATTACCAATAACGGCCAGAAACAGCAACCGGGGCAGAATGGACAGGCGCCTGCGGGAAACGGGCAAGCAGCACCCGCGGAGACGACGCCGAATAAGCCGCAGCGATAATAGCGGAATGGAACTGACACTGCGTTTGCTGGACGGCAATCTCGCGGTTGCGCGGCTGGATGGAGATGCGGCTCTGCCTGCGTGGCTGGATATGAACGCTAAGCCGCTGGCTTGTGTGATGCGCACGGGCGATGAGCTTTCGATTGTGTGTACTGAGGAGCTGGTGCCCGAAGGTGTGCGCGCGGAGAAGGGCTGGCGGGCGTTTCGTATTGTGGGGCAGATTGATTTTGCGCTGACTGGGGTGCTGGCATCGGTGCTGCATCCCCTGGCTGAGGCGAAGGTGGGAATTTTCGCACTGTCAACGTTCGATACGGATTACATATTGGTGCGTAGCGAGCAACTGGAAGCGGCGCGGGTGGTGTTGGCGGCGCGATTTCGGATTGTGGACTAAAAGATCTCCAGCTCTGCGACAACAAGTTTGATTCAATCCACAGCCCAAGTGAGCAAGAATCAAGCCAAACGATCAGATGTGAATGTTGGCTTGCAGTGCATCATTGTGCGCTGAAAGCATCATCCAGCGAATACGAGCTGCCGTCGGGATTCACGACGGTGATTCTCACTCCTCCTGCCGTGATACCGGGACTGGTAACGTGCAGTGTGGAACTATCAATGAACTGGGTGGTCGCTTGTGTGTTATCGAAGAACACCTGGGCACCGTTCTGGAATCCGCTTCCACGTATCACCACTTCAGTTCCTCCAGCGGCTGTTCCCTGTGCAGGTTGGAGATTGCCGATGCTTAAGGGAAGATCGGCGATATTTACGACTATCAAACCATTCGCGCCAAGCAGGAAGACACGTGACCCCGTCTCATCAATCGCCATTGCATCGTAAGTTGCGGCGATTTGTTGGGGCAATGCCACGCGGCGGTATAAGCGCGCTCGATGTGCGTCGTAAATGCTGAAGCCGTTGGCTTCAGGAACGTAAAGCAGTGCTCCGGATGGATGCAGTTTTTCACCGGCAACGGCATTCGTATCGTTCAATCCGGCCTTGAGATACACCACCTCCTGCATCATCGAGTACAGATCAAGTGACGGCTCAACAACGGCGTATCCCAATGCAAGCGCAGTTTTATCGGCTGCCACAGCTGCCTGCACGATACGGTAAGGCAGCGAACTTCCGCCTGAGCTTTGGGAGGTGAAGGTATCAGCATTCACGTCCCACTTGCCGAAGCCGACGCCGTTCCAGAGAAGGACAGTGCTACCGTCTGGTGATCCGACGATCATGAGAGCATTGTCCGCTTGCGGGGGAAATGTCGTCATCATGGCGGTGCATCCCTGCGATGAGCCACAACCAACAAAAGACTGAGTACCCAGGTCGAAGACCTCGAGCGCCCCAGCTTCCAGGGTGGAGCAAAAGAGCCCAACTACGGCCTGGTTATTATCTGTTGTGACCACGGCATAGGGAACAGGCTGACCACACTGGGCCGGCAGATTGGGAAGCCCAACCACCGACACGGTCTTGGTTGGGCTAAGGCCAGCCAGGTCGACAATTGAAATTGTGGCATCTGCGGTGTTGGAAACGATGAGAGTCTTTGAGTCCGGGGACATAGCCAGACCCTGCGGCGCATTACCCACCTGAATTGGCGTGAGGAACTGCTTCGCCGAAAGATCGAAAACATCTACCACGTTTGAGTTAACGGCGGATGCATAGAGACGTTGACGCGACTTGTCGTAGACCGCTTGCGCGAAAGCAACGCTGGATGGATAGAGTTGCGCACTCTGCAGGTAATGGAATCCTCCCACAACAGTGGCTGAGCCTGCTGGAGTTGTAATCGCAATATCAGCCGGACCTGGATTTCCCGCGGGAGTGGTAAAGGTTACCTGATCGAGAGGAAAGGGGAATGGAGAAATGCCTGCTCCGACGAAGGCCTGAGTAACCGTCGCGGCGTTGCCGCCAACTTTTACCTGAATCGCGCTTGCATCGAATGCGAGGCCATAGCCGAAGACGGTTACGGGCGTCCCCCCGGTTGGCGGCCCGGAATTCGTCGCTACCGCCAGTACGGTCGATCCATAGCTGAACGCATCGGGAGCGATTGTCATCGATCCGTCAGGATTGGTGACAGTGACATTGACTGCCCCAGGGGATAGCGCGGCGGGTGGTGTTACTTGAATGCTTGTCGGAGGATTGGGCGCCAAGTTTGTTCCAGGCGCAGCCTGGGGCGAGCCGGGAGCAGCTCCAAAATATACCAGTGACTGTGACGTAATCCCCTGGACCGCGGTGACCGAAACAGGTGCTGGAGCGCTCTGCGTTCCCTGAGGCGGCGTGACGGCGATATTGACAGGCAGATCGGTTCCGAGCGCGCAAGGCGATGCGGCATCAGTAAACGCCGTGCTTTGCGCACTTTTTCCTGCGCCCGGCGAAAAGATCATGTTGGTTTCGTCAATGTCTTCTCCAAAACCTGCACCTCGTGACCCTGGGCTGGGTGCCTGACCGAGGAAGGAAAGATCAGTGGCGCTCAAGGCGGTAACATCATCCCCCTCGTGTAAGAACAAAGTACTGTCATCCCTGCTGAAGATCAGGTCATCCTTAATTGCATATCCGACAGAGTTGCTATTGATTTGATAGCTCGCCAGCACATTGAAATTCTGATCAAACGTCTCCACTTGATCCCCGCCTGGCAGAGTTGGCGACGGGCTGAGCACCGCCAGTTCACTGCCGTTGGAATTCAATGCGATCGCACTGGCATTGATCTGCTGCACGGCTCCGTAGCTATCAGAGGCGGAGTCGAAGATCGCGAGTCCATTCGAATTGGCCACAACAACTTTGCTGTGATCAGCGCTGCGCCGAATCAGGGTGTTCGGGTTGCTCAGTCCCGTAGGCGTCGGATCGCGCCATACATTGGTAGACGGGTCCCATTCCTGCGGTGGGTAGGTTCCCCGAAGAACTAGAATCTTTCCGTTCGCCAGGGCTATGGGCTGAGTTTGTGGGGCAGAAATACCAAGGTTCCCCGATTGCAAGGGCGCCGGCACGTTGACGCGATTCACGACCTTGAGTGAAACCGGATCAATCCAGTACATGTAGTTGGTGAAAGTACCGACCAGGATGCGGCTTCCGTCTGGAGTGATGTCCATCTGCCATGGTTCGGGGACGGGGATAGTGGCCACAGTCTGTGCCGTCGTCGACGAGTACACCTGTACCGTGTTCAATTGCTGCACGGCTGCAAAGACCAATTTGTGGACCGGATCGTACACGACTCCGGATGCGTCCGCGTCGGCACGGCGCATGGTTGAGCGTAGGTGACTGTTGCAGGCTGATGCGGGATTGGTGACGTTCAAAGTCAATGACAGATTAATAACCTGAGCTCCGAGAGTTCCCGTCAGCGGTGCGGAAATACTTCCAGTTGCCACTTGAAATCCTGATTGAAAGTTGACTGTGGCGTTCGGTTGCGCAGCGGTCAGGAATTGAGAGCTCAGGTGCATGTCCACGCCTGTGTTTCCAACATGCACAGAAGGGTAGTTGAGATAGACGCTGCTGCTGCCGAAATTCGCTCCCGGAATGAGCGTGACTTGTGCACTTGCCTCGCCGTTTGGACCGATCGTCAGCGTGGTCGGCGAAACGTTGAGTTGGAAATCGATTGCCGCCGACACAAGAGCTGCGATTGAGATTGAGTGCGTGAGATTGCCGCTTGTACCTTTGACTTCGATCGTGCTGTTTCCCGTAGCCGCCCTGGATGCGGAAACTGCGAGAGTCAGGGGCTGCGAAGGCGAAGCCTGAAAGGGAGGACCGCTCGAAAAGCCTGACGCAGTCACGGATATTCCAGTCGGTAAATTCGGTAAGGTTATGTTCACCGTTCCGGAAAATTGGTTGGCCGGAATAACTGAAACCGTCAACTGGACGCCATTTCCATCCTGCTGGAGTGACAGTGATGATGGAGAAACAGAGAGTGCGAAATCCGGCGGAGGCGGTGGTGGAGCGCTACTTCCGCCTCCGCCACAACTTGTAAGACTTACGATAACTGCGAGAAGAAGAAAACCTCCAGACCAGCGGAAGACAGGCAAATTGTACGACTTATGCAGCCAAGAACCGGCGGAGACTGGTTTTTCACATTCTCGTCTCCGATCAAATCGACATTGCCTGCCCCACTGAAAGGTCGCCTTGAGTATCGCTGCCGCGGCTTCGCTCTTACTTGTCATAGTTCCCGGTCTGGCCGTAAACTTCGATTCCATCAGTTACAGGAAAGATTTAGCGAGGAATCTTAACATAATTAATACAGTGATTACTCGACCAGCCCAGTTATGCCAGAGATGTAACCCGTAGATGTCTCGAATGCGCAAATTCGACCAGAATTGGCCACTCTTGTAGACGCACTTTGTCCCACAAACGATGGACGCAGGTGTAAAGGGCCGGGGTGTGAGCGTGCGCCTGACGACGTTCTAGTAGAAGAGGTACTTCCTCCAGCGGTCGTCGCCGCGGCCGAGCATACGCATAATCTGGCGGCTGGTGTGGAGCGAGAAGGCACGCGGCTCGCGCATGAGCATCATGTCGTCAAGCTCATTGAGGAGACGATTGCCTTTGCGGCGATTGCAGGCGTGGCAGCAGGCGACGAGGTTTTCCCACGTGGAGTTGCCGCCGCGCGAACGCGGGATGACGTGATCGAGGGTGAGTTCGCTGGATGGAAGTACGACGCCGCAGTACTGGCAGGTGTTGCGATCGCGCAGCAGGATATTTTTGCGCGAGAGAGCTCGGGTTTGATGCGGAATGCGGCGGTATTCAAGAAGACGAATGACGGAAGGCATGGCAACGTGGCTGCGCTGTGCATGCAGCATGAGGCCGTGCTCTTCTTCCGTGCGCGCGATGCCTTTGAGTACGAGAACGAGCGCACGGCGTGCACCGCAGATGTTGATTGGCTCGTAGGAGGCATTGAGTACGAGCACCGGCATCTGCAGCATATTGTTGGAGTGTGAATGTGTTTGAGCGGAGGTGTGCTCGGCGGCAAGGGCCGCGGCGCGTACCGCCAATTTTTGCTTACGTGCATGTATCATGGCTTTTCCCAGCGACATCCTTCGGTCCCCTCAATCAAAAAGATGGTTGGTGTTGTGTTGCCTGCATGCCGTGCGCTGCGGTGAAAGGTTGCGGCCTGGAATGGGCCGTTATGGAAGCGTCAAAGGACGCTCCCGCGGAAGAAGCGTGATGAATAAGGCGGCCTGCGCGTGCCAGAGTGGCAACCCAGACGGAGTTTGCGCCTGCTTCGACTAAAACTCTGCTGGCCGCGCGTACGGTGGCGCCGGTGGTGAGGATGTCATCGATGAGCAGAATGTCGCGCCCAGCGATGGCCGTTGCATCTGCTACGGCGAAGGCCTTGCGCAGATTCAGACGACGCTCACGGCGCGAGAGTCCAGCTTGCGAGTTGGTGGACTTGATGCGCAGAAGCGCGTGCGGAGAAAGCTCAAGCTTCCAATCAGGGTGACTCTTCGCGAGGGACTTCAGAGCCTGCTCGGCGAGAAGCCGCGTCTGGTTGAAACCGCGCGTGCGATGACGAGAGCGATGCAAGGGCACGGGGACCACGAGCATTTCTGCCGGTGCGTGGTTGGCCAGCGAGGCAATGGCGATGGCCAGCTTTTCGCCAAGCCTGCGTGCGGCCGGCTGCAGGCCGCCGTATTTCAATGCGTGGATTGCATCGCGGATGCGGCCGTCAAAGGGACCGAAGGAAGCTGCCCTGACAAATGCAGGAGGCGCAAGTCGGCAAGCGCGGCATTGCGTTTTGCTTGAGTTAAGGGAACGAGGATCCAGCGTATCGCCGCAGCGGAGGCATGCGGGACCTGTAAGCGGAGTCATCTCTGACCAGCAAACATCGCAGATTGGCGCGTAGGAGAGTCGCGGCAGAGGGGAGCCGCAAAGGGTACAGCAATCAGGAAGGAGGGTGGTACCGACTGCATCAGCGGTACTTCGCAGCACGCGAACCACTGCGCGCCAACGGGTTACTTCCGATGGCGGAACGTCGCTCGCATGTGAACCGAAGTTCCTGCTGAAGACGCACCCCTATCCCGGGCGGGCAAAGCTTGAGCCGCCCATGGCAGACAGTATACGCAGAAGTGCTGTTCGTTGCCATCGGGAGTCAAAGAATCCAGCAGTGAGGAATGCGCCGGAACAAGGGTTTGGGGAGAAGGCTCAGCAAGTGCGATACACTGCAACCCGAAGAGGAAACATGGAGTTACGTAGTTGGGGATTGGCTGGCTTTGTGAGCGCGGCCTTGTTTTGCAGTTGTTTGGCCGGAAGGGCGCAGCAGGGACCACCTGCCCCACAGCAGGGCGGCATGAGCAGCGGAATCGCCGCAGGCGTGGCTGCGCCTGCGCAATATGACGAACAGAAGCGGCCGATCACCGCAGGCGGATTTGTGGACAAAGGCCCGGTGATCTTTGAGGACATTACGAAGAAGGCGGGGCTTTCCGGCTGGATCCACAAGATGGGCACGCCCAAGAAGGACTTCATTGTTGAGACAAATGGCTCAGGGGTTTGCCTGCTGGACTACAACCATGATGGCTGGCTCGATATCTACCTGGTGAACGGATCGACATTTGACGCACTGGACGGGAAAGAGCCAGAGCCGAAGGCGGCACTCTTCCGCAACAACCATGACGGCACGTTTACGGATGTAAGCGAACAGGCCGGCGTGACCAATGAGCGATGGGGTTATGGCTGCTCGGTGGCCGACTACGATAACGACGGCTGGCCCGACCTCTATGTAGGCAATTACGGCAAGAATCGTCTCTACCACAACAACCACAATGGGACATTTACAGACGTGGCAGAGAAGGCCGGCGTGGCGGTGGACAATTGGACACCGGGCTCGGCCTGGGGCGATTACGATGGCGACGGAAAGCTTGATCTTTTTGTCACCGGCTACGTGCACTTTGACCGGAACAACCTTCCCATTGCAGGCACGAAAGCCGTGGGTTATGCCTCGTGCCTATATCGCGGTGCAAACGTGAATTGCGGCCCTCGCGGATTGCAGGGCGAACCGAATCATCTGTTCCATAACAACGGCGACGGCACGTTTACCGAGGTGACGGCCAAGGCCGGCGTGGAAGACAAGGACAAGTACTACAGCTTTACGGCAATCTTTGCAGACATTAACGGAGATGGCAGACCGGACCTGTTGGTTGGAAATGACTCCGAGCCCAACTATCTGTACATCAACAAGGGCGACGGCACATTTGACGACCAGAGTTATCTTTCAGGTTTTGCGCTCAACAAGGACGGGCGAGAGATTGCATCGATGGGCATTGCAGCCGGGGACTACGAAAACAACGGACTGCTCGACTTTTTTATCACCGACTTCGGCGACGACTATAAAGTGCTCTTCCATAACGACGGCGATGTGAGCTTTACGGATGTGAGCTACAAGGCCGGCATCGCACAGACGACGATTCCGTTTGTGGGCTGGGGCGACGGCTTTATGGACTATGACAACGATGGCTGGCTCGACCTGTTCATGGTGAATGGGCATGTGTATCCGCAGGTGGATGAGCACGACTGGGGCACAACGTTTGCAGAGCGTCCGCTTCTGTTCAGAAACATTCCTGACGGACCGAAGAGCCGGAAATTTGAATACATTAAGCCGGTTGTGGGAACGGGACTTGCGGATGTGATTCCAGCGCGCGGCGCGGCATTTGGCGACTTGTTCAACGACGGCAAAATCGATGTGGTGATCAATCCTGTGGATGGGCCGCCGGTGCTTTTGCGCAATGTGAATGCAGATCATCATCACTGGGTTGAGTTGCAACTGGTGGGTGGCACAGATCCGAAGACAGGCAAGAAGAGCCCGCTGGATGCGACTTGCGCGACGGTGTTCCTGACCGCGAACGGGATGCGCCAGCGACAGGATGTGATGGCGAGCGGAAGCTATATTTCAGCCAATGACAGGCGGCTGCACTTTGGCCTTGGGGATGCGACTGAGGCTGGAACGGCAGAGATTCACTGGCCGTCTGGCGAGAAAGAAATCGTGAAGCTGCCCGCGGTGGATCGCATTTACACCATTGAAGAAGGCAAGGGCATTACAGGCGCACTTTGCGAAGGCAAGGAATGTGCGGACCTGAAGACTGCAACGAAATAACTTTCATGCACTGAAAAGACAACGGGCTTCCGATTCGAATGAACCGGAAGCCCGTATTCCCTGCCGGCAGGGTTGGATGCGGGCGTGCGCGCTGTTTTAGAAAACGCCCGCGAGAAAAATTTCAGACGACAACCGCCTATCCACTTTTACACCGCATTTGGCGAGGAGAACGGGCGACAGGGTGATGACCGGGCAGTGCGAACCTGCCAGAACCTTGTAGACCACGCCGTTGCGCGTTGCAGCGGCAAAGGCGGACGCCCCCTGCGCGCCGAGCACCAGGAGTTCAGCCTGCTGCGCGCGGCTCTGGAAGAGCAACTCTTCGGTTGGATCGCCATGTACGACAATGGCCTGCACTTCAAGCTGGTCGCGCAACTCCTCAGGAATGAGCAACAACAAATCGTGCTCGATTTGCCCGACGGTTCTATCAGCGAGCGCTTCTTCCCGTTCCTGCGGGATAATGACGTGCTGCAAAATGAGGCGCGCTTTGTGGCGAACAGCCAGCTCTGCAGCGAATTGCGCGAGCGCGATGCTGGTTTCCGCGAGGCTTACGGCGCAGAGAATGGTGCGCGTTTCAAAGTTGCGATAGCCGCCGTCAGCGGTCTCTGGCCCGACGATGAAGACTGGCACCGTGGCATTGCGCAGCACGCTTTCCGCAACGGAACCGACAAGCAGCTTACCGATTGGGCCGGGAGAGTGGGTCCCCATCATGATCCGGTCAACGGAGTGCTCCTCCGCAAACTTCAGGATTTGATCGGAAGGCAAACCTGGACGGACTGCGAGGGAGCAATCCACACCTTGAGAACGCGCGCGCTCAGCGAGCGGCTCCAGATGCGCTGTTTCAACGTGTGCGGACGCCTCAAAATCGTAGTAGCGCGCACCGGTTGCATCAGAGCCAGTGAGCACCAGCGTGTCATAGGCGTGCAGCAGGACCAGGTGTGCTTTGAATTGCTTTGCCTGCGCAACAGCGAAACGGAAGACTCTTTCGTCAGTCGGAATCTCTGTAGCAAAGAGAATGGTGGAGGGATTGCTCCACGAAGCCTTGATAGCAACGGCCATGGGAACCTCCTTTGTGAGACCCATTATGTTAGACGCATGAAGAAGGAGACAGCGGTGCCTGGCAATACAGCTGTAGGTGATTTAAATCACTCTGCGTATCATGAGCGCTTGATTGCGGCGAGCCACCTCAGATTTGGCGGCGCATGTCTGGAGCTAAAGACCCAAACGGGACTCCCATTGCTAAGAATGTGCGCCTGTTTTTGTTTTTTGTCCAGCAAACTTGGAGTGTAAACGTAGAGCAAACTTTCGGATCATCGAAACGTGATAGGTATCACAGAATTGCGGATGCGGGTGGTGGTTTGCTGAAGAGGTAGCAGGGGAGGTCCCATGCAACCGATGCATCAGATACCCGCACGAGGCGGGATCGACTACGACGAAAAACCTTTTCTTGCCATCTGGGAAGTTACGCAGTCCTGTGATCTGGCCTGCAAGCATTGCCGCGCAGCCGCACAGCCGATCGCACATCCGGAAGAGTTGAATACAGAGGAAAGCAAGGCGCTTATTGACCAGATTGCGGCCATGAATGTGCCTATTTTTGTGTTCACTGGCGGCGACCCGTTGAAGCGCAAGGATCTGTTTGAGCTGATTCGCTATGCGTCCGAGCAGGGCGTGAAGGTGGCTGTGACCCCGAGCGCGACGCCGCTTCTGACGCGCGAAGCGATCTTCAAGTTGAAAGAGGCTGGGCTGGTGCGTCTGGGCATTTCGCTCGATGGGTCATGCCCGGAGATTCACGACGCATTTCGGGGGCTGCCCGGCGCCTGGGCGCGCACGATTCAGGCGATTGAGTGGGCGAATGAAGCAGGCATTCCCATCCAGGTTCATACGACCATCAGCAGGCACAATGCAAATGATCTGGACAATCTTTGTGCGCTATTTGAACAGCAGAAGATTGTGATGTGGAATGTGTTCTTCCTTGTTCCGGTGGGTCGCGGGCAGTTGGACGATCTGCTGAGTGGCGAAGAGTTTGAGCAGGTGTTCGGCAAGATTTATGAGCTGTCGCAGCGAGTGAATTTTCAGATCAAGACGACGGAGGCGATGCACTATCGCCGGTACCTGCTCCAGCACAATCTGGAGGAACGGCGCATGGGGCATGGACACCCCGGCGGCCACCCGCATGCGGCGGAGTATGAGCCGGGCACGCCACAGGCCGACGCGCAGACGCGCAACCGCGGCTGGGCCACGCGTCGCGTGAATGATGGCAAGGGCTTCATGTTCATCTCTCATATGGGCAATGTTTACCCCAGCGGATTCCTTCCGATTCACGCAGGCAATATCAGAAAGACACCGCTTGCGGAGATTTATCGCGAAGCTCCGATTTTCAAAGCATTGCGCGACACGAGCCGGCTTGAAGGCAAGTGCGGCGCGTGCGAATTCAAGGAAATCTGCGGTGGATCGCGGGCGCGCGCGTATGCGCTGACCGGCGACCCTCTTGCACAGGAACCGTGCTGCATCTACCAGCCGAAGAACTGGGACCCCGAGTTGGAAGCACAGGCGCGGGGATTCAAACACATGCAGCAATCGGGAGAACTGGTGACGCTATAGACGCAATATATATATAGAACGTGATGGGCCGGGGAGAAATCCCCGGCCTTTTCAATTACGAGGAAATGCTTTGCTTGGCGAGAATTGGTTCGGAAGGTATTCTTCACTGTCAGCCGAACATCCGCCTTCAAGGAGTCCTGCCTTTGCAACGAACTCTCTTTGCTCTTCTCGTCATAGCTGGTTGCTTGATTGCCGGGTCGGCAATGCTGTGTGCACAGGTGCCGGTGCAACACGGGCTCAGGTTGTCGGAGATTCATGCGCATGATCCGTTCATTCTTGCGGACAAAGGAACGCGCACGTATTACCTGTACCAAAGCAGCGGACCACGCAATGCAAAAGATGGACATTGTGGTGTGATTGCTTACACGAGCGAAGATCTTGAATCGTGGTCCGGGCCGTACCTGGTGTTTGAGATTCCTGGTGGCTCGTGGGCCGATCCGGCGGAATATCTGTGGGCGCCTGAGGTGCATTTTTACAAGGGAAAGTATTACCTGTTTGCGACGCTGAACAATCAGAAGGCGCCGCTGGTGCTTGAGACGCTACCTCCGCCGAGCAATACGCAGATTGATGTGAGTTACGCGGGGCATAAGGGGCTGCATCCGCGCGGCACGCAGGTGTTTGTTGCCGATTCTCCGATTGGGCCGTTTAAGACGATTTTGGACGCGCCGATTCCTCCGCGGGATTACACGACTCTGGACGGAACGTTCTGGGTGGAGAATGGCACGCCGTACATGGTGTACGCGCATGAGTGGCTACAGGTGCTGGATGGGCAGATGGAAGCGGTGGCGATGAAGCCCGATCTTTCAGCTGCAGCGGGCAGGCCGTTCTTCCTGTTCAAGGCATCGGACGCGCCGTGGCTGGATGAGCGTACGGAGACGGTGAACACGCCGCAGACCTATGTGACAGACGGGCCGGAGCTCTACCGCACGCGCAAGGGCGTGTTGTTGATGCTTTGGTCGAGCTACCAGAACGGCAGTTATGTAGAGGCTGTTGCGCGGTCAACGAGCGGCAAGCTGAATGGGCCGTGGAAGCAGGAAGGGATTCTGCTGGGCAATGACAGCGGGCATGGGATGATTTTTCACGCGTTCGATGGGAGCCTGAAGTTCGTGGTGCATCATCCGTTCGACGGGCGGAAGTCGCGCGCATATATCTATGGGATTGAGGACACGGGGGATGGGTTGCGGTTGGAGAAGTGAAAGTTAGATAAGAACGAAGCATGTTTCAGGCGGTACGCATTTGGAAGCCCCATGCGGCATTATTCCCAGCGAAAAAACTTCTCAGAGAGAGCACTGAAGAGGAAGAAGAACAACACGAGAGCGGCCACGTCACCCAGGTGGTGCGACCACCCGTCGCCATTCCAAATGCCGTTGAGGAGGCTGACTGCATACGTCATCGGCAGTATGCGGGCGACCGTGCCGATGATGGGCCCCATGCGGTGAATTGGAACAAACAGCCCAGAGATGCCGATCATTGGATAAAGAATGAGTGCCCCGATGGGCTGGGCGAAGCGCGCCGTGGGTACGATGCTGGCGATGAGAAAGCCGATGGAGATGATGCCGATGGTGCTGAGAAGAAGTGCACAGGCGAAGGATGGAATGGAGACACCCGCCTGGAAGATCAAGTAACGCTTGCCTGCAAGAAACATCAGCAAGAGAGAAATTGCAGTGAACAGCAGTTTGACGAGGATGTGTGCGCCAAGAATTGTCTGGGGCCTAAGCGGAGTGGCGCGAAGCCGCTTGAGGATTCCACCTTCGCGATAGATTGAAACGATATTGACCATGGAGAGCACGGCGTTGATGGCAATGAACAAAGAAACAAGGACGGGAAGGCTGGCTGAAGCAATGGGCTGGTTGAATCCTGCCGACTTGCCGAGCACGAGGAAGAGGATGACGGGAATGACGATGGTGCCGATTGCGCCCATTGGCTCACGCAGAAAGACTTTTATCTCAATCCAGCTCAACTTCAGGAGACTCCGCAGCATTGTCATCCCTTCCTACTCTCGTATGGAGTGGCCCGTGAGTTTGAGAAAAACATCTTCGAGGCTGGGCAGAATCGTGCGGAAATCGCTGACGCGCATCCGGTTCTCAGAAATGCAGTGAATGACGTGCGTGACAAGGTCGCCGATACCGCGAACTGTGAAGCGATTGCCGTCCAACTGGACTTCTTCAACTCCCGGAATGGCCTGGAAGAGACCAAGTGCCTCCGGAAATTCGGTTTCGACAATAACGGTGCGCTCGGGACAGTGGCGCCGCACCAGCTGCTCGGGAGAATCCATATCGATGATTCGCCCATGATCCATAATGGCCACGCGATCGCAAAGGCGTTCGGCTTCTTCCATAAGGTGTGTGGTGAGGAAGACAGTTTTGCCTCTTGTGCGGATGCCGCAAACCAGCTCCCAGATCGCAAGCCGCGCCTGCGGATCGAGACCCGTTGTGAGTTCGTCGAGAAAAACAACCTCGGGATCGTTGATGAGAGCAAGGGCAATGAAGAGGCGCTGCTTCTGGCCACCGGAAAGAGTCATGAACCAGGCATTGCGCTTTTCGGTCAGGCCCAGCTGATCGAGCAGCCGCGCGGCGTCGACGCTCTTGCCGCGATATAGCGATGCCCAAAGGTCAACTGCTTCCCATACTTTGATGCGCTTCTGCAGTTGAGCAAGCTGCAACTGAACACCAACGCGATCCTGCAGTTTGCGCGACTGTCTAAAAGGATCGAGCCCGAGCACTTGTATCTCGCCGCCGTCAGGCTTGCGAAGCCCTTCGATGCACTCCATCGTTGTGGTCTTGCCGGCTCCGTTGGGCCCGATGAGCCCAAAGATTTCGCCTTCGTCCACATGAAAGGAAGCATCTGAAACAGCGACAGTTCGACCGTAGGTCTTGCGGACCCCGGATGCATGAATGACACGAGGCATCTGTGAATTCGGCTGTCCGAGACTGAGACAGGCTGAATCGCAGTGTATCTCAGTGAGCCGATGCGCCAGCGTCGACTTTGCCCTTGAAACGTGAGTAGACGAAAACCACGTAACTCACGGCGAGGATCATGCCGAAGGTCCACCAGATGAGTCCGACGGAAAGCGTATGCGGACCACTGAGTGCGCGGGTGAGCGTGATGTTGTTCGCGTCGCCTGTGGTGGCGGGCAGCAGGACGGGATAAACACCCCAGCATGCACCGGCCAACATGAAGAACAGGTAAAAGGACGAGGCGAGGAACGCCTTCACAGCTTTACCGGCGCGGTTCCACTGCCAGATGAGAAAGAGCGAGACGACAACGCCGATAGGCACGATGTAGGACACGGGGTAGGTGTTGTAGTTGTGCAGGCTCTCAGGGCGTACGGCGATGGTTGCAATGAGGCTGACAATGGTGAGAGCGATGAGGCCGAACCAGAGCGGCGTGACGAGCTTGCGCGCGCGCTGTTCCAGATCTCCTGAAACTTTGATGGTGAGCCAGAGAGCGCCGTGCAGCGTAAGTGCGACGAGCGCGACTAAACCGCCGATGACGGTGTACCAGTCGAGGATGCCGGGGTGTACGCCGGGTTGCCAGTTTGTCCAGAGAGGCAGGAAGAAGTAGCCATCTGGATTAAGCGGCACGCCACGCAGCACGTTGGCGAGCGCGGCGCCGTAAAAGATTGCGAGCAGCGCACTGGCGAAGCCGAAGACGCCATCCAGAAGCGAGCGCCAAACGCCCACGTCAATGTGGTTGCGCAACTCAAGCGAGACTCCGCGCAGAATCAGCAGCCAGAGAACGATCATGAGCGGCAGATAAAAGCCGGAGAATGCGGATGCATAGAGCAGCGGAAAAGCAAAGTAGAGCGTGCCACCGCCGGCGAGAAGCCAAACTTCATTGCCGTCCCACACGGGGCCGATGGAGCCGAGAGTGGCGCGGCGCTCAGACTCTTTGCGCACCAGGAACAGGTGCAGGATGCCCACGCCGAGATCGAATCCGTCAAAGACGACGTAGCCGACAATCATTACGGCAACCAACCAGAACCACAGAAAACCCATCATCGTAAAGCTCCTTGTGCGATCAATCGGCGTGTGCGGCGACGATCTTGGTTTGCTTCTCAGGGCCGTTGCTGATTTCGCGATAGACGAGGACTGTGAAGAGCAACCCGAGCAATGCGTAGAGGCCCATGAAACCGAGCAGTGTAAACAAACCGTTCCCTGCGGAGACGTTGGCTGAGAAGCCCTGGCTGGTGCGCATGAGCCCGTAAATGAGCCAGGGCTGGCGGCCGATTTCTGCGGTCATCCATCCAGCGGTGTTGGCGATGTACGGCAGAGGGAAGCTAATGAGCAGCAGCCAGAGGACCCAGCGTGTGTGGTATAGCTTGCCTCGCCAAAGAAGGAAGGCCGCACCGATCATAAGCAGTACGAAGTAGGTTCCGAGTCCTGCCATGATGTGGTAGGCGTAATAGAGCAGCGGCAGAGTGGTTGGCCAATCTTCGCGCGGAAACTGATCGAGGCCCTTTACTTCGGCCTTGGTGGTCCCGTAAATCAGGAAACTCAGCACATCATTCACCACGATGGGATTGTCGATCTCGCCGGTTTCTTCATTGGGCTGGCCCATGAGGATGATGCCTGCGCCGGTTTCTGTTTTGAAGAGACCTTCCATTGCGGCAATGGCAGCGGGCTGATTCCTGGCGACATACTTTCCGTGCAGGTCGCCGGTGGGAAAGATGACGAGGATGCAGGAGATGAGGCCGGCGATGACACCGACCTTGAGGAAGATACGGCCGAAGATGGCATTGCTGCCATCCAGCAGATAGAATGCGCCGACCGCAGCCATGACAAAGCTGCCGGTGATGACGGCGCCGGTCATGTTGTGCGCGTATTGCAGCAGGCCCCAGGGATTCATAAGTAATTGCCAGAAGCTCTGCACCTCAAAGCGTCCATCGGGCAGGCGGCTGTAGGCGACCGGGTGTTGCATCCACGCATCTGTGACGATGATGAAGAAGCCCGATATCCAGGAACCAAGCCAGACCATGACGGCCGAGAACCAGCGCATCTTCTTAGAAAGGCGATTGCCTCCGTAGAGGAAGAGGCCGAGGAACGCCGACTCAAGGAAGAAGCTGAAGACACCTTCCATCGCGAGCGGCTGCCCGATCACGCCTCCAGAGAGTTGCGAGAAGTGCGCCCAGTTGGTGCCGAACTCGAACTCCATGGGAATGCCGGTGACAACGCCGAAGACAAAGTTGATGCCGAAGATTTTGCCCCAGAAGCGCGCCGCTTGATCCCATTGCTCATCGCCGGAACGGAGCGCAACGGTTTTGAGCACAACAATGAGCAGTGCCAGGCCCATTGTTAACTGGGGAAAGAGGTAATGAAAGGTGACGGTGAAGGCAAAGTGCAGCCGGTGAATCAGTTCTGCAGTCATGGACGAATCTCCTGGTGCGATGCATATTATGCCGCGCACCACGCCGAGAAAGATGGACCAATCGACGCGGACAGCGGTGGTGACGGGCGAGTGCCCTAGTCAACCGCGCGATTCCATTTGTATCGTTTGAATTCGTCTGACCGAAGTGATTGTTGTCACACTGGCTATAGGACCGTACATTTCATTCTAGGACTGGAAAATCTGCCCAAACCGCCCGCGGGTGGTAGGCTCAACCTCGAAGGGACAGCTCACCTAGCTGCCGGTTACAGGTGGCGGAGCGAACGATGCGAATAGCGATTATTGGCGGTGGCATAGCGGGAATGGCAGCGGCTTACGAGCTTGAGCTTGCCAGACACGGCGGTGTGTCCGTCCAGTATTCGATTTATGAGGCCAGCAGCCGCCTGGGTGGTGTGCTTTCAAGCGAACATGCGGGTGGACTGGTTCTGGAGCACGGCCCTGACTCTTTTTTGACGGAAAAGCCGGCTGCGGCGGAACTGTGCCGCGAGATTGGTCTGGGAGAAGATTTGATCCCCTCGAATGACGGGGAGCGCCAGACCTGCATTGTGGTCAATGACCGGCTGATTCCGCTGCCGGACGGACTGATGTTTCTTATCCCGACCAAGCTGATTCCGACGGCGCTCACGCCGCTTTTCAGCCTGAAGACGAAGTTTCGCATGGCGCTGGAATTGCTGCATCCGCCGCGGCCGAGTGATGAAGATGAATCAGTGGCTGCGCTGGTGGAGCGCCATTTTGGTAAAGAAGTGGTGGATCGGCTTGCAGACCCATTGCTCTCCGGCATTTATGGCGGCGACGCTCGCCACCTGAGCGCACGCACGGTGTTGCCGAAGATGGTGGAGATGGAAATGATGTACGGCTCGATGACGCGCGGCATGCTGGCAGCGCATCGGGCAATGCGCAAGCGTATGGCTGCGCAAAAGACGGCAGCTCCGAAGGGCGAAACACCGAAAAAGCCTCGGGGGATTTTTACCACGCTTCGAGGAGGGCTGCAGCAGCTAGTGGATGCACTGGAGCAACGCATCGATGCGAAGTGCGTGCGCTTGAATTCGCCAGTGGCGAAACTGGCTCGCGAGAGTGACGCGTGGCGCGTAACCACGAGCGAGGCGAGCGAACTTTACGATGCGGTAATTCTGGCCACAACAGCATGGGCTGCAGGCACGATGCTGAAGGATGTGGACATCGATCTTGCGGACGAGTTGAGCATAATTCCTTACTCGTCTTCGATTACGGTCAACCTGGTGTTCGACGAAAAAGACCTTGGCCCACTGCCTAAGGGCTTTGGCTTTCTTGTTCCGCAGGTGGAAGAGCGCGCAATGCTGGCGTGTACGTTTGTGCATCGGAAATTTGTGCGCGAGGGTGCAGCAGGCAAGGTGGTACTGCGCGCATTTCTTGGGGGCATGCACAAGGAAGCGATGCTCAACGAGACAGATGAAGCGCTTGTGGCGACCGTGCGCGAAGAGTTGGCGGAGATTCTGGGCGAAGAGATCATGCGCCCTTCGGCGAAGCCCGAGCTGGTGCATGTGGCGCGGTGGCGCCGGGCAATGGCGCAATACGCGGTGGGCCACAAAGACCGGGTAAAGTGGATCTGCAAGCGGGCCCGCTCCCACAGCGGTCTGAAGCTGGCAGGCAATGCGTACGATGGCATTGGCATCTCGGATTGCATCCGGCTGGGACGGCAGGCGGCGCGCGAACTAGTGACGGAACCGGCAGAAAAGTTGAAGCCGGAGGACCGGGAGAGAACCCAGGCCCGCTGAGTAGGGTTCAGCTGACATCTGAATCGGCTACACCCTAGACAGTGACTGCCACTTCCAAGCCGGGCGCTTTTTCGTGGTCCTGCTCTTCAGACACGCGGCCCAACATGTTCAGCAAATCAGAGGCGGGCACTGGCCGTCCGTACAGCCACCCCTGCGCATGAATTGACTCCGTAGCGCGGTGGGTGAAGTATTCGGCTTGTTCGGGGGTTTCAATACCTTCCACAGTGACCTGCAGGTTGAGCTGCCGAGCCATGTTCAATATCTGAGGAAGAATGGCGACGGTCACAGCTTCTGTTCCAATGGCACGGACGAAGGCGCGGTCAATCTTGATGCCGCTGATGCTCAGTTCATACAGGTAGGACAGGCTCGAGAAGCCTGTTCCAAAGTCGTCAATGTGGACGGCGTGCCCCATCTCGCGCAGTTGCAGGATGGTTTTCCTGGCTACATCGTGACGCGCGGTGAAGCCTTCCGTAATCTCAAATCCCAGACTGTACGCGGGTACGCGTGCCTGTTTGAGAGCCTTTTCGACCAAGGGCACAAACTCGGGATCGGCAAGATCAGCCGCAGCGATATTGATGTTGACATGGAAATCCGGCCGCTCGCGCAGCGTTGGACCAAAGTCGCGAAGAATGCGGCGCAATACGAGCCTAGTGATTTCGCCGACGAAGCCCCGCTCTTCTGCGATGCGCACAAAGACATCCGGGGGCACTGCCATATTGCCGTCGTCATTCCAGCGCACCAGCGCTTCCGCGCCGATGATGCGACCGGAATGCAGATCGACGATTGGCTGATAGACCACGCCAAGAGCGTCCTTACGAATTGCGCGGATCAGCTGTTTCTCAATTCCCCTGTTGCGGCGGTAGAGAAGAGTACAAACCAAGCCAAAGACGCATCCCGCGAGCGCTCCAAGTAGCATAAAACCGGCAAACTCGAAGCGATTGGCTCCGAGTGCTTCCGCCACGGAGGTATAGGCCGACAGGCAGACATTGCCATCCCGGGAGCAATGAGTCGCATAGAGGTTGCCGTCAAGCCGGGATTTGCCTTCATGCATTAGCTCGATTCCAGGGCTATTGGGCTGCATTGCCTTCGTGTTTTCACTATGACGGCGAACGTGGTCTCTATCTGTAACCGTAAAGTGCATCCAGAAGGGCGAATCCACATGCAGATTGAAGGGGTTGTAAATCACGAAAGAGTCGCCCTTGCGAACGGCAATGACCGTTTTTCCCGGAACCAGAAACAAGGGCAGGTTCTCATAGATGGAAGTACCATCATGCTGCACATAACTTGGCCTGGCGTGAACCGGATCGCCATGCGCTACCCCGAAGGTGGTTGAACAGGCGATGCTGTCGCCGCTCATGCGGCCGGCTGCTTTCAGATAGTGGGAGCTAAAAACGAGTTTGCGAAAGGCCGCAATCTGCTGAGGTGAGCAAACTCCATCCGTGGAAGCGTTCATCTGGCTGAGAACACCACGGGACTCGGCAGTTGAAGAGTCGCCCTGGACTGCGAGCTTTTGAGCGGTATTGTCGAGACGGGTGGAAGTCTGATGAAAGATGACCGTACGCCCCAGCAGGCACCCGAGCACGGCGCCGCAGGCTGTGCCTGCGATGGCCGCCGCAATTGGCTTTGCCACGTGTTGGCGTAACGTTTTCATCCTGACAAATAAATCTTCCGATGATTACGAAATTGTCACAAGACACGTTTGGGTCATGGGGATTGCACATCCGGACCATACCATTAGACATATGGCACTGTAGAGATTTCATAAGTCTGTTAATGGATGGACTTAAGTGGCAATGCCACATTGAAATTCGCAGCATTTGGGCGTATCTTGAAAGGTGCAGACGAGTTTGTCCGCCAACAGGCACGGAACGATTGGCGGAGAGATGAGTGGGCTGACTGCCCACTTTTTGTTTGGGGCAAAGATTTCGCCCTAAACAGCTGAAAAGACTCGACAAATTTGTATTTTAGGGCGCAATGGCAGCAGGTTTGGAAGCAATTCGCTCGGCGGCTGAAAGGGTAGCTGCCTCGCACGGTCTCGACGTCGTTGAAGTTGAATTGACGGGTCCGGCGAAGGACCGCATTCTCCGTATCTTGTTGGAAAGAAATGCCGAAGGGCGCAACAAGCTACAGGCGGAGCTGGCGGCTGGAACGGAAGGGCTACCGGAGCGTCTGGTTGAGGGTAAGTTGAGCGTTCACCAGCTCAGCGGAATTACCCATGAGGATTGCGCCGCATTCAGCAGGGACTTTGGCGTTCTTCTGGATGT
>JAGWSG010000201.1 GCA_028876335.1 Acidobacteriota bacterium | reverse complement strand
GACGTTAGCCTGGATGTCCACTCTCAGAGATGCCGATCTTGAAGCCGATGTGCACGTCGACGACTGGCCGGAAAAGAAGTTCACGGTAGACAGTCTTCTTTCACATGTAATGATTCACGAAATGCGCCACACTGCGCAGGTGGCTCTCTTGCTGCGGATGCAGGGCATCAAGCCGCCAGCGCTTGATCTGCTCTTCTATTTGCCCTGAGGACTCTGTTCAACAAAACCGCTTTACAACACCAAGTGTGCTCAACGAAGGTTGTGTGTGGCGTTCGTAACTGCCTTCGCGGTGTGTTGAGCGACCCCCATACGCAGTAAGGAGTCAATTTGTCTCAGGGAGAAGTTCACGCGCCTGCGCGCATCCCAGGCCGCCGCTGGCGTATTGCATGGTTGCTTGGACTTGGCGTACTCGTCAACTACTTTGACCGCGTCAACCTCTCCGTCTCCTACGAGTCGCTCTACGCTTCTTTCGGCATCTCCACCGTCGTTTTCGGCTGGCTCTCAAGCGCGTACAACTGGCCATATTGCGCCTGCCAGCTTCCAATTGGCGTCGTTCTAGACAAATTCGGAGTCCGCCGTGTTGGACGCATCAGCACCTTCCTTTGGTCGGTGGCATCCTTCCTTGCTGCCATCGCGCCCGGCGTACCGTTCCTCTTTGGTGCACGTTTCCTGCTTGGCATCGGAGAGTCGCCCGCCTTTCCTGCCAATGCGAAGGCCATCGGCGAGTGGTTCCCGGCGCGTGAACGCAGCTTTCCGACCGCCATCTTCGACGCTGCTGCGAAATTTTCCTCAGCCATCGGCGTTCCACTGCTCGGCTTCATTCTGATCTCTATCGGCTGGCGCTGGAGCTTCGCCGCAACAGGCTTAATCAGCCTTGGCTACTTCGTTATTTTTTGGCTTGTTTATCGCGAACCGCATGAAGACTCGAAACTCACTGAGATTGAACGTAGCTACATCGAATCTCACGATGCAGAGCATCCGCCTGTCGACGGAGTCGCTTCCACTCCGCTGCTCAAGCTCATGAGCAGACGCAAAGTTCTGGGCCTTGCCATTGGCTTCGGCTCGTATAACTACGTTTTCTATCTGCTGCTCACCTGGTTGCCCACTTACCTCGCTCTCCAGCTCCACATTGATCTGCTCCACTCCTTCCTCTACACCGGAGTGCCCTGGCTCGCGGCCACTGTCGCAGAACTTGCCATCGGCGGCTGGCTCGTGGATTTCCTTATCCGCCATGGCTTCAATGCCAACCGGGTGCGCAAAACGGTACTTATCGGTGGCATGACCTGCGGCCTGGGCATTTTTGGTGCTGCCCACCCCAGCTCTGCGGCCGAGGCACTCGCCTGGATCAGCCTCTCCATCAGCGGCCTATCTGTTGCCGCACCTGTCGGCTGGTCAGTACCTTCTCTCATCGCTCGCCGGCCCGACGTGGGAAAAATTGGCGGCATCATGAATTTCTCGAATCAGATTTCAGGCATTACCGCGCCCATCATCACCGGCTATCTAGCCTATACGCGCCACTCTTTCGCCCTGGCCTTTGCTGTTCCCACTGTGTACCTACTCATCGGCATCACGGCATATTTTGTTTTGCTGGGCAGAATTGAACAGATGGATTCAACTGCGACTGCTGTCTGATGGACTATGCTGACCAGTGATGGAACACTGCGGAGATTAACTCGCAAACCATCAGGAGCCCCATGAAAGCACTCGTTCTCTCCGCCTACAATCAGCTCGATCTAACCGATATGCCTACGCCGGAATATGCAACCGATGAGTTGCTTATTCGCATTCGCGCTTGCGGTATCTGCGGAAGCGACGTCCACGGCTTCGACGGTAGCACGGGGCGCCGGATCCCGCCCATCGTGATGGGCCATGAGGCAGCCGGAATTGTAGAAGCTGTCGGCTCGGATGTTCCCGGGTTTCGCCCCGGCGATCGCGTCACTTTCGACTCCACCGTGTACTGCGGGCTCTGTTTCTATTGCCAGCGCGGCCAGATCAACCTCTGCGATAACCGCGAAGTAGTCGGCGTCTCCACTCCGCTCTTCCGCCGCATGGGCGCCTTTGCAGAATACGTTTCCGTCCCGGCACGCATCTGTTACCACCTGCCTGAATCCATGCCTTTTTCGCATGCCGCGCTCATCGAGGCTGTCTCTGTTGCTGTCCACGGCGTCTCGCTCACTCCCATCGAGCGCGGAGACTCGGTCATTGTTGTCGGTGCAGGAATGATTGGACTGCTGACACTCCAGGCCGTACTTCATGCAGGCGCAAAGTCGGCAATCGTCGTCGATCTTGACGACACGCGCCTCAATCTCGCTCGGGACATGGGCGCGACTCACACTATCAATTCAGGGGCTGGCGATCCCGTCGCTCAGATTCTCGCGCTCACAGGCGGTCGCGGTGCGGACTGCGCACTCGAATGCGTAGGCGCCACTGCGCCCATCAAGCTGGCCATTGAATCGGTACGAAAAGGCGGCGCAGTCACGCTCATTGGCAACGTTTCACCGACAGCGGAAATTCCACTTCAATCCGTCGTCTCGCGCCAGATTAGGCTGCAGGGCTCTTGTGCCTCCTCCGGCGAGTACCGCGAGTGCATTCGTCTCATGTCCAGCGGGGCCATCAAGGTGGATCCGCTCATTTCAGCTGTCGCGCCGCTCGCTGAAGGCCCGGGCTGGTTCCATCGACTGCATGACCGCGAGCCCGGTCTGCTGAAAGTTGTTCTCGAGCCTTAAGGAAAATCATCATGGCAGAAAACTTCTTCGATCTCACTGGCAATGTTGCCCTTGTCACAGGAGCCTCGCGTGGCCTCGGCCAATACTTTGCCCGCGCTCTCGCCCGCGCTGGAGCAGACCTTGCCCTTACCGCGCGCAAAGCGGAAGACCTTTCTGAGTTCGCGGCTGAAATTGAAGCCCTCGGCCGCCGCGTCTTCTGCACCGCTCTCGACGTACGCAACCAGGCCAGCATTACACAAGGCATCGCCGCGATTGAGGCTCACTACGGCAAGATCGACATCCTCGTAAACAACGCCGGCTGCAACATCCGCAAGCCCGCACTCGATGTGTCCTGGGACGACTGGAACACTATTCTCGACACGAATCTACGCGGCAGCTTTTTCGTGGCGCAGGCTGTAGCGCGCGGCATGATCGCCCGCAACTATGGCCGAATCATCAATATCGGCTCAGTTACAAGTGTCGCAGGTTTCGCCGGTCTCGGACCTTATTGCGCCAGCCGCGGAGGCATTAAGCAACTGACCATGAGCCTGGCGGATGACTGGGGTCGTTACGGCGTGACGGTCAACTGTCTGGCGCCCGGCTGGTTCAAGACGCGTCAAAATCAGGTGCTGTATGAGAACGCTGCATGGGTTGAGTACATCTGTGATCGCATTCCGCTCAAGCGTCCGGGGCAGCCGAATGATCTCGATGGCGCTGTGGTCTTTCTTGCTTCAGAAGCCAGTCGTTATGTCACCGGTCAAACGCTGCTCGTAGATGGCGGAGTTTCAACCGGTGCGACGAAAGCGACAGTCTGACGATTCAGAGTGCCTCGGACTCAAGGTTGGAGTTGGAAGTTCAGAGGGCTTCGACGGCCGCAATCTTACGTCCAATTTCAGCCTGGAGTGATTCCACTTCTCCGAAGAATTGCCTGCGTTCACGTTGCGGTAGCTCCTCAAGCAAGACTTCAAATGGTGGAACTTGGCATCCGGGAAAGGATGGGAAGCCCGCGGCCACTGCCAGGCGACAGCTCGCACGTATAAGCTCATGCATCCCCCAGCATGCTCCTGGTTTCACGAAATCGTGATGATGCCTGACAATTGCCTCAAACTCTCCAGGCAGTTTCCATTCGTGCACAATATCCCCACCAATTTCACAGTGATCTTTCCCAAATGTTTCGCGCTCGAGTGCAACCATTTCTGACGGCGTGCATTGACGCGATTGAATAAGCCCCGCGTAGTCTTTCCAACGCAGAAACGCAATTGCCAGCCGGCCAATATCGTGCATGATGCCGCAGGAGAAAGCCGCATCCCGATCGATAAATCCCGCAGACCCCAACTGCTCGGCGATTGTGGCGCACGCAAGGCTATGCCTCCACATCGAACGCACTAAGGGCTCGTTGATTGCTCCGCGCAGAAATCCGCGCATGCCAACGGCCAGGCACACCCCCTGAAGATGCCCTGCTCCCATTACCGCAATGGCCTGCACAATACTGTTGATCGGAAAGCGTGGCGCGTACAGAAGGGAATTCACAATCATGAGCACTTCACTTGAAAAGGCTGGATCCGAAGCAATCAGCGTGCTGAGTTGATTAAGCTGCACATTCTCCTGCGAAGCCAGTTGCAATACACGCAGCGCGACCTGCGAGAAAGGTGGAATGCGAACGTGCTCCCAGGGCACTTTACAAGTTTCGTGATCCTCTCGAATTGCCTGCGTCATCGACCGCCTCAATTCCGGTCAGCCAAAGAGCGCAAACCGGCATAAGGATTCATTCGGCAATTGGGAGTATTTCTGTAGAGAAATGCACAAAATTCTTCAATTCCGGAACCAACCGGCCCTGGGACAGTACGATGGAATTTTGGAGTCATACATGCCCAGAATTCTTGACGGAATCGCCATCGCCTCTGCAATCAAACAGGAAGTCGCCGGAGAAGTGAAATCCCTGGCTGAAAAGGGAATTCGTCCCGGCCTGGCCGCTGTACTCGTGGGCCACGTTCCCGCATCGGAAATCTACGTCCGCAGCAAAGTGCAGACTTGCGCAGATCTCGGCCTTTACTCAGACCTCATCACTCCCCCTGACACCGTTACTACAGAGGAATTGCTCGATCTCGTCCACAAGCTCAACGCCCGCGATGACATCGACGGCATTCTTATCCAGCTCCCTCTGCCCGCACAGGTTGACGCCAAGTTGCTGCTTGACGCGATTGCGCCTGAAAAGGACGTCGATGGTTTCCATCCCGTAAATGCGGGCCGTTTGCAGGCAGGCCGCCCTGCGCTTGCCCCGTGCACACCCGCAGGCGTGATTGAGATTCTCAAGCGTAGCGATGTTCCCATTGTGGGCCAGAATGCCGTCATTGTTGGCCGCAGCGACATTGTCGGCAAACCTGCGGCCATGCTCCTGTTGCATCAAAATGCGACAGTAACTATTTGTCATTCCAAGACGCGCGACCTTCCCGCGGTTACGCGCCAGGCCGACATTCTCGTCGCCGCCATCGGCCGTCCAGGATTCATCACTCCAGAGATGGTCAAACCCGGCGCAACCATTATCGATGTAGGTATCAACCGCATCACTTCGCGCGACGACTTCGACCGTTTCTTCGCCGGCAATGAAAAGCGTGAAGCTACATTCGCCAAACGTGGCTCCACAATCGTCGGTGATGTGCACCCGAAGGCCTTCGAAATTGCAAGCGCCTACACGCCTGTTCCTGGTGGAGTTGGTCCGCTGACGATTGCAATGCTCATGGCGAACACCGTGCGTGCCGCTAAAATGCGCCGGGGGCTCTAGGTATGCTTCGCGTCGGCCTCACTGGTAGCCTGGGTAGCGGCAAAAGCACCGTGGCTGAATATCTGCGCGAACTCGGCGCCGATGTCATTGAAGCGGATGAACTCGGTCGGTCGCTCATGCAGCCCGGACAGAAGGTCTACGCAGAAATCGTCCGGATTTTCGGCCCTGAGGTCGTCAATGATGACGGCTCACTGAACCGCAGCAAGCTCGCCAACCTCGCGTTTTCGCAGGGACGCCTGCAGGATCTCAACTCCATCGTCCATCCTGCCACCATTGAGGCTCAACGCAAATGGATGCGCGATGTCTTTGCGCACAATCCAGCCGCCATCGCCGTGGTTGTCTCCGCGCTCGTATTTGAAGTGGAGCGTGACGCACGCGCAAGGGGCGAATCCGACGCTGTCCTCGCAGACTGGAAGCGCCGATTCGACCGCATTGTGGTTGTCACCGCACCCGATGACTTCAAAGTTGCACGTTACGTAGCCCGCACCGATCCAAAGGGTCACAACCGCAGCGCAGCAGAAGCCGATGCACGCGCCAGACTTGCCCACCAGATTCCAGACGCGCAAAAAGCTGCCCGTGCTGACTACGTACTGGAAAATGCAGGAGATAGAGAGAACTTGAGACAGCAGGTTGAAAGCCTCTGGCTGCGCTTGAAGGCCGAAAGCAACAAATCTGGCGAGAATGAGTATCTAAAATAGTGAATGGCAGCAGAACTGGAGCAAAAGCAATCGCTAAAGCCCTCTATGCCTGCCCGTTGATCTCCAGAAAGGCTTTTGGTTTCACCCCATGAAATTGCGCCGCTTATTGCTGGTTGTCCTCCTGGTAGGTGGGTTCTGGTATCTGACGACCCACGCTGGTTCGCCTCTTGGCCCCTTTTCATTCTTGAATGGAGGCCGTTCCGGTTCGCCGCTTGAGCTCACTGAAGCGCATGCCGCACCCGCGTATGACGCCGAGGAACAGAACAATATCGCCGTGTACAAGCGGGTGTTGCCCTCGGTCGTAAACATCACATCCACGGCACTCGTCTTCAATTTTTTCTACGGGGCGGTTCCGCAACAGGGCCAGGGTTCCGGCTTCATTCTCGATAAGGCCGGCCACATCCTCACCAATTATCACGTGATTGAAGGCGCCAACCGCGGCATTGAGGTCTCGCTCAGCAACAAGCGCCGTTACACCGCAAAAGTAGTTGGTGTGGACAAGGTGCACGATCTCGCCGAACTCCAGATCGACGCACCCGATCTCCAGCCCGTCACACTAGCCGACTCCTCCGGTCTCAATGTTGGCCAGAAGGTCTACGCCATCGGCAATCCATTCGGCCTCAGCGGCACCATGACCCAGGGCATCATCAGCTCCATTCGCTCGGTTCGCAACGCCAACAATGCCCTCATTGAAGATGCCATTCAGACCGACGCTGCCATCAACCCAGGCAACTCCGGCGGTCCACTGCTCAACTCACAAGGCAATGTGATCGGCATCAACACAATGATCGCGTCCAACGGCGCCGATCAAAGTTCCGGCATTGGCTTCGCCATTCCCATTAACACTGCCAAAGCTGTTCTTTCTGACCTCAACAAGTTTGGACGCGTGCGCAGGCCTTCACTTGGTATTGAGTCCTTTTCCATTGGGCCTGATCTTGCGCAGCAAATGGGTCTTGCCGCCGACTACGGTGTTCTCATCCAGCGCGTCATTCCGGGCGGCGCGGCTGAGAGGGCCGGTCTTCGCGGCGGCAATGAGCGCGCCTATGTGGGCAACACTCCTATCATGCTTGGAGGTGACTTGATTATCGCCATTGATGGTCAGGAAGTCACCAACACGCAGGACATCAGCACCATCATGGACAAGCACCACGCCGGCGACACAATCAGCATTACCATTCTGCGCGGCCAACGTAAGATGACTCTCAAACTGCTTCTGGGGGAGGCGCAGACTTCAGACTCTTAGTCTCTATGCAGTGTTTAATTAATGAAGGGCCGCTTTCATTCAGTGAGCGGCCCTTTTTGCTGCAGTATTCCAGGCTGGTTTGCGTCAAGAATGTGCCTGCAGTTCTTTCCATCTCTCGCAAAGAAGAAATGGAAAATCCACTAGTCCCTGGCCCGCTGTAACCTGCGATTGACCTATCGCAGATGCTCAGAAACCCGCTTGCAAAGCCATTGTGTGGGCATGTTCCACCTGCCGTGCGGCCATATCATCTGACTCACCGTAGTGTTCTGCGACTGCGCGCACCGTCGCATGGCGATCCAGCAGCGGCTCCACCTGCACAATCTTGATAGCTGAAGCAGCCGCCATTTGCGCCACAGCTTTTCCGCTTGAGATGGACTGCACCAGCGCCAGAATTGCGGACACCGCGGTCGCAACTGCTTGCACAGCCACGAGCGCTCTCTGCCGGCTTGCAGCATCGGTAATTCCTGCAGCCGTCAGCAACGACGCATTCACCTGTTGCTGGAATGTCACCACCTGTGTTTGCAGGTTGGCCAGCGTACTCGAACTCGGATTCGCCAGATACGCCTTCGCCTGCTGCACCAGCAGATTTGACGCGGTATCGAAGCCCAGCGTTGCCGCAGCAAAGATCGCTTCATTTTGCGGCGAAAGAAGTGCCGCGGTCGCGTCCACAGATGCCACCGCACTCTGCAGTGCAGGCGTCCAGTTGACGATATTCTGCGCAACGCTCGTGCTATTGCATCCATCTAGCAGAGGCAACGGCAGAAGCAGTGCCATCACCACGCCGGCGCGCAGAATCGCTCCGCTCGTGCTGGTCGCGCCAGATGTGGATGAGGCAAGCGCATCATTTGTGCTCTGTCCATTCCCGGCCTGCGTGGACTTTCCGCCTGGGTCACGCGCCACCAGGCCCAGCAGTGCTGTGGCTAGTGCACCTGCCTGTGTTTGCGGCAATCGGCAGCATCGATTCGCTCGAAGGCGACGTGCGGGTCACTGCTGCGGGCAGCGACCGTTCGGCGGGGGCGGGAGCGGCGATCAACGAGGGCGACACGGTCAAGACCGGGAACAACGCGTGGGCGCTGATCACGATGATGGACGGTGCAAGCCTCACGCTGCGCCAGAATTCGCAATTGCGGTTCGATGTCTATCGCTATGACCCCGACGGGAATGTC
>JAGWSG010000200.1 GCA_028876335.1 Acidobacteriota bacterium | reverse complement strand
TTCCTTGACTCGGACTATTGCGCCATCAATGACGAAGACTTTTTTGTCCGTGGTCTGCTTCATTTACCCATCATTGGCGCTGGAGAAGCCTTCTGTTTCGGAGTTTGGGGATCGTTGAGCCGCAAGAACTTGGAAGCGCTGATTCAGGCAGACGCTACAGGAGAGCAACCCGAATTTGATCCAATGTTCTCGTGGCTCTCCACTTGGCCGAAGGGATATCCTGACACTCATGGTGTGAAGATGTATGCGCACATCCAGGATAAAGACACACGCCCCTACTTCCGTCTTGAACCGTCGGACCACCCGCTCGCGCGCGAATATCACGAAGGCATCACGGTCGAACGGCTAAGGGAGATCATGTTCACCTTTCTGCCTGCGCAAGAAATCTAAGCAATCGCAGAATCTGTGCCACTGCAAGTATCACCCCTCATCTGCTAGCCTTTCCTTTTCTGGCTTGATTACAGGAAGGGCCATACGTATGAGCTTCAAGTTTCAGGGCTTTGATTTTCTCGATCTCGATTCCTTCTTTTCTGAAGACGAACTACTCGTTCGCAAAACCGCACGCGATTTTGTCGAAGATAACGTCATTCCTATCATTGAAGAATGCTTTCGCACCGAGCGATTTCCCCGCGAACTGGTGCCGCAGATGGGCGAGCTCGGTTTCTTCGGAGCCAACCTTGAAGGTTACGGTTGCGCGGGCATGTCGAATGTGGAATACGGTCTTGTAACTCAGGAACTCGAGCGAGGCGACTCGGGGCTGCGCAGCTTCGTCAGCGTGCAGTCCGCTCTCGTTATGTATCCCATCTACACATTCGGCAGCGACGAGCAGAAGAACCAATGGCTGCCAGCGCTGGCCACAGGTGAAAAGCTTGGATGCTTCGGGCTCACCGAGCCCGGATTCGGATCAAACCCCGGCGGCATGACAACTGTCGCGCGCAAGTCCGGGGATGGTTACGTCATCAATGGCGAGAAGATGTGGATCACCTCCGGCAACATTGCTGATGTGGCGATTATCTGGGCCAAGGTGGAGGACGAAGGCAACAAGGTCCGCGGCTTTCTGGTTGAGACGGACCGGCCGGGCTTCCGCGCCGATGCGATTCACGGAAAATGGTCACTGCGCGCTTCCGTCACAAGCGGACTGTCACTACAAGATGTGCATGTGCCCGCCGCAAATCTGCTGCCAGGCTCAGGCGGCTTGAAGAGCCCACTCATGTGCCTGAACCAGGCGCGCTACGGCATCAGTTGGGGAGCAATCGGAGCGGCCATGGCCTGCTTTGATACTGCCCTGCAATACACGAAAGCGCGCAAGCAATTTCGCAATGAGCCCATAGCGAGCCATCAGCTTATCCAGAACAAGCTCACATGGATGGCAAGTGAGATCAGCAAGGCGCAGTTACTCTCACTGCATGTGGGTAAATTGAAGGATGCCGGCAAAGTTGGCCATCAGCACATTTCCTTGGCAAAACGGAACAACGTGTGGATGGCGCTGGAGTGCGCGCGTACTTCGCGTGACATGCTTGGCGCAAATGGCATCACCGAAGATTACCCCATCATGCGACACATGATGAACCTCGAGTCAGTGAAGACCTACGAAGGCACGCACGATATCCATGCGCTCGTGATCGGTCAGCATCTCACCGGAATTGGCGCGTATTGATTTGCCGCACGGAAATTGACATGAAATAACGCCACAGGGAGATCGTGATTTCATGCAAAGGTGAAGCGCTGTCTAGGCAGGTCTGTCGGCGGAGTGCTCATTTGCTGATACCCCTGCGTACATCTCGTTATGGGGCATTCTTTCCGTTGGGAGTAGATCCTTAAGCACCTCAAGTAGTCGTTCGAGCTTTGCATCACGTGCAAGCAACAGCTCCATTTGGGCACGAATCGCTGAGCGTTCATTCGCCGCCTGATCGTAGGCATTTGAGTAAAAGTTGTCCGACATTTTTTGTGACCTCCGGCAAATCCTACCATCCGACTAATGCGGACCGTGCCTCGCATTTTTGAATTGCCGATAAAAAGGTAACCTGGCACTAATTGTCGAACTGAATCAAAAGGAAACGTTGCTACGAGCAAATTCAATCTCGCCAGATCACTTTAGGCGCAATCTATTGCTATATTCGTTCACATACTGGAGGATTTATGCGTCTGCATGTATTGATCGCAATTGCATTCGTTTCACTCGTTCCCGCCGTGCTTTTCAGCCAGAATCCCTCTGAGGCCAAATCAGCGCCAGTAATCCTCCACGCCACGCGCCTGCTTGAGGTAGATACGGGCAAGATGCTTTCACCGGGTGAGATTCTTGTGGAAGGCGAATATATCAAGGATGTCGGCACGTCGGTGAATCATCCCGCAGGAGCCAAAGTAATCGACCTTGGCGACACGACTCTGCTTCCCGGCTTGATCGATGCACACGTACATCTGTTCCTGCATCCGGGCGCGGAAGATCTGCAGACCGTGGAAGAGTCTGTTCCCTGGCGCGTGATTCTGGCCGAACAGGCTGCGAAAGACGACGTGATGGCCGGTTACACCGCCGAGCGCGACATGGGGACTGAAGGTGCCGGCTCCGCTGACACCGCCATTCGCAACGCTATCAACGCGGGCCTTATTCCCGGCCCGCGCATGCGCCTGAGCGGCAATGCGATCGACATACTCGGCGGACACGAGGATGCGAACAAATTTAACCCTGAGCAACATGTGCTCTCCAATGCGGACCGTGCCAACGATGCCGAACAACTCATCGAAGTCATGCGCGAGCAACATAAGGAAGGTTCGGACTTTGCCAAGATCTACGAGACGGGCAAAGACAAAATGGTTCCCGATGGACACGGCGGGCTCGTACTCAGGACTCCCTATCAGTACACCGCCGAGCAACTTGCCATTGCGGTAAGAGAAGCTCATCGCTTAGGTACTACTGTAGGCGTTCATGCAATGGGTGAACCCGGCACGTATTACGCGGCTGAAGCAGGTGTGGCGTCTATTGACCACGCCACTCAACTCAGCGACGAAACTATGCGCCTGATGAAGGAAAAGGGCATCTTCGCTGTACCCACCTTCACAATCTTTGAGTACTTCGCCAAACATACTGGAGAACAGGACCAGGCCGCAACACAGGCCAAAATGCTGGACTACAAGGTCGCTGAATTCAAGAAGCAAGTCACCTTCGGCATTCCCTTCGCAGTTGGGTCCGACGTTGGTCCCTTCCCCCATGGAACACAGGCCCGCGAGATGACACTGATGGTGAAGTACGGTATGAAGCCCCTGGCCGTGTTGCAGGCAGACATGCTCAACGGCGCCAAATTGCTCGGTTGGGCGGATGAAATCGGACAGCTCAAGCCTGGATTCTACGCGGATGTTGTCGCCGTCCCCGGCAATCCACTTGAAGACATATCCGTCTGCGAACACGTCAAATTTGTAATGAAGAGCGGAAAGGTCGTACGACAGTAAAGCTGATCTACTTCCTCGCTGCTTCAGCGGCGGCCGCCTTCTGTGCGCGCCGCTGCTCCAGCTTCTCAACAGCCTGCAGCCATCGCCTTGGCTTTACCGCCAGTTGGGATTCCTCGACGGCCTTGCGATAGCCGCCAAGGTAAATCGAATACATAATCGCGAGCGAACAACCCGTTCCCCAAAGAAACCCCACGCACAGGCCAATGATCGCCGCCGGACCAAACTCAACCATCTCCCGGTCTCACTTTCTAAATGCTTTGATTTAGGCGGATACTTTATCCAGTTTGTCACGAATTCATGACAGCCGCCGCTTTTCCATACGGTTCGCCATTGCCCCACAGATGGTCGTCCGTCTACACTCGCCTGCATGAGAAATCGATTCTTGCCTGCCCTTGCACTCTTTGCCTCCGTGTTCACAATTGCCTCGGCCCATTCTCTGTTTGCCCAGCAGTCCGCAGAAAAGCCCAAGCCTGAAGACACAGAAATCTGGAAGCCAGAACCGCCCGTAGTTACGCCCGGCGCCAAGTGGGGTGATCCCCCATCCGATGCGATTGTACTCTTCAATGGGAAGAACGAAGACGCATGGGTTTCCGCTCAGGACCACACGCCAGCTCAGTGGATCGTGCACAATGGCATCCTCACCGTAAACAAGAAGACCGGCAATATCGAGACCAAACAGAAGTTCAAAAACTATCAGCTTCACCTCGAGTTCCGCATTCCAGCGGATATCACCGGTACCAGCCAGGCGCGCGGCAACAGCGGTGTCTTCCTCGCCTCCACCGGACCAGGCGACGATGGCTACGAACTGCAAGTGCTCGATAACTACAACAATAAGACCTATGTAAACGGGATGGTGGGCAGTCTATACAAACAGGCTATTCCGCTGGCCAACGCCGCACGTAAGCCTGGCGAGTGGGAGACCTACGACGTCATCTGGACGGCACCAACGTTCAACTCCGACGGCTCACTCAAGTCACCTGCTTACGCCACAGTCTTCTTCAACGGCGTGCTCGTTGAAAATCATTTCCAGCTCCAAGGCCAGACGCTTTATATCGGTAAGCCGTTCTATAAAGCTTATGATCGCGCACCAATCAAGTTGCAGGCCCATGGGGACAAGAGCAAGCCCATCAGCTTCCGCAATATTTGGGTACGCGAGTTGCCGTAAACCGAAAAGCGCGCTTCCTTGGAAGCGCGCTTTCACATCGTTCTGGTTTATTCCAATTCCTATTCAAGCAACACCGAGCCGTGAAGACTGCGCTTCAATCTCATACTGCAACGCTAAAGCTGGTCTCCGTGCGCGTCACCGCGTGGTACAGCGTGTCGCGCTCCACGGGAATTCGACCTGCTTCCGTAATCAGTCGACACAGTTCCTTGCGGGTCATTCCCTGCGGCGTGGTCGCTCCCGCATCGTGATAGATCTTCTCTTCGATCACCGTGCCATCCAGATCGTCCGCACCGAAGCGCAAAGCGATCTGCGCAATCTTCGGCGTCAGCATCTGCCAATAAGCCTTGACATGCGCGAAGTTGTCGAGCAGCAGACGGCTTACAGCAATCTGGCGAATGTCGGTAAGACCCGTGGTCACGGGCAAGTGATCGAGTGGTGTGTTCTCTGGATGAAATGCCAGGGGAATGAACGTCTGGAATCCGCCGGTCTCATCCTGCACCGCACGCAGCTTCAACAGATGATCCACGCGATCTTCGTCATTCTCAATGTGGCCGTAAAGCATGGTCGCATTCGATTTGAAGCCTTTCTTGTGCGCCAACCGTGCCGTCTCCAGCCACTCATTTCCGTCGATCTTGTGGTCGCAGATGATGGAGCGGACACGAGAGGAAAAAATTTCCGCGCCTCCACCAGGCATGGAATCCACACCGGCTTCACGCAGTTTATCGAGTGTCTCGTTGATCGTCAGCTTCGCGCGACGGGCAAGGAATGCAACCTCAACCATTGTGAAGGCTTTAACGTGTACCTTTGGGAAACGCTCTTTAAGCCCCTTTACGAGATCGAGGAAGTACTCAAGCGGCAGGTCTGGATGAAGCCCGCCGACAATATGGAACTCCGTTACCGCCTCGGAATAGCCAGAGGCAGCCGATGTCCAGGCTTCTTCCAGAGCCATGGTGTAGCCGTTGGGATCGCCCTTCTTACGTCCGAAAGCGCAAAGCTTGCAGGCTGCCACACAGACGTTGGTCGGGTTGATGTGGCGATTGACATTGAAGTACGTTAAATCGCCATGCATGCGCTCTCGCACATGGTTTGCCAGCCAGCCTACTGCCAGAACATCGCTGGACTGGTAGAGTGCCATTCCATCATCGAAGCTCAGGCGATCCTGTGCGAATACCTTCGCCGCGATCGGTTCCAATCGGCTGTCGTGAGTGCGGAATGCGGGGGATGCTGTTGGGGCGCTGCGCTTTGCCTGCATGACTTTATGATACCCGTTTCCGGACTTACCTATCACCTTCGTCCAACCTCGACCCGATGGCTGCCCGGCTCAACAAGTACTCCGTCAAACATCGATGCCGCCAGAAGCCGCCCACCTGCGGCACGCACCAGCGCGAGTCGGTAACCAGTCTTCCACCACTTCCAGTCAAGCGTTTTGGGGTCAATGGCATAGACAAAGTCGCCGCCCCGTGAACTGACCAGCACACGGTTCATCGTCGTGTCGTAGTACACATCGTCTACGTCGACAAGAGGAAGACGATGCACCCACATCCAGGTCTTGCCCTCGTCACGCGTGAAGTACACGCCTTCACGAGCACCAAGCCAAAGAGTCCCGTCTTGCGTAAATACAATGCGGTGAATCCTTGTCAGGACTTTGGGAATGCTCATCGGCCACCAGGTCAGTCCGCCGTCCTGCGAAAGTGCCACTCCGTCAGGTCGGGCTGCGGCCATCAACTTTCCGTGCGAAGTGACTGACAGATACCCCGTGGTGCCAAGAACAGGCCCCCCCTGCCACGTCTTTCCCTGGTCACGGCTCGTATATACCCCAGTTCCCGTCGACACCAGCCACGCATCGCCGCGCAGATCCATTGCGTATACCCGCGTCTCCATTTCACGCAACGTGTCTTTCACTTTTTTCTCGACATACACCTTGGTGCCACGAATGCGCTCGGTTTGAGTCTTCACCAGCGTGTTGGCGATGGTTTTGCTTGGCTTCCACTCTTTTCCGCCCGGGGACAGGGCGAAAACGCCATCATTCGTGCCGGCCAAAATCGTTCCATCCTCAGCCTGTGCCAGTGCAAATACGTCGCGCTCGTCCAGGCCGCTCGACATCTGCTTCCACTGCGCGCCATCATCGTCTGAAACGAACACGCCACCATAAGCCTTGTCATTCACCACGCCGGCGTACATACGATGCGGATCGCCATTATCCACTAGCAGCGCTTCCACTTTACGTGCGGATATGCCGTCATTAGAGGCGCGAAACGTTTTGCCCGCATCGTTGCTCAGTAACACGCCGCCTCGATCGGTAGCTAACAGTACATGATCTGAATTCGACGGATTTACATACACGTCATTCACAATCACGTCGGGACCGGTCATGCGTTCAAAGGTACGGCCACCGTTGACAGTTTTGTAGAGTCCTTCCGTTGTGCCCGCGTAGACAGTTTCGCGGTGTGAGGGATCCTGCCGTAATACACGCGTACGGCGCGCAGAGGAGGGTATGCCATGAATTTTGCGAAACAACTCGCCTGCGCTTTCGCTCTTATAAATGCCGCTGCACGCGCTGGCATATACAGTACGCGGTCTCTCAGGATCGATGAGGATCGAAAACACGTCTGAGTCATCTATGACTCCGCGCTTGATGTTGTGCCAGGTCTTGCCAGCATTCATCGTCTTCCAAGGCAAGTGCCAGGTTCCCGCATAAACCACCCCGGGGTCACGTGGATCCACGGCGAGAGATTCCACCTCATGAATCTCTTTGCTACCTGCAGGGCTGATTTCCGTCCAGGTAGCGCCCGAGTTTTCACTGCGATAAACGCCCTTCAATGTGCCGACGTAGAGAATATTCGGATCGGAAGGTGCCTGGGCCATCGAGTAAATCGACTGCCCTTTCAGTTGCTGTGACTCTGTCCAGCTCTTCCCCGCGTCGTGGCTGATCCAAAGTCCTCCACCTGCATGCACAAGTCTCCACGCGGCCACAAAAATAGTTGTGGGCTTCGCGGAGTCCACAATGATGTGATCCACAACAAGGTCGTCGGCCTGATGCAGTTTGGCGAGACGATGCCACGACTCACCTCCATCCGTGGATTCATAAAGCCAGCTACTTGCGGTTCCTAGGTAGAGATGGCCAGGCTCGTCCGGCACAGCGGCAAAAGAACGCGCATCACCACCATCCGGACCGACGGGACTCCAAAAAGACTGCGCGCGTGCGCCATGCGCCGTGATTACAGCGAGGAGAACGAAGACAAACGACAAATCGAATGGCCAGCGCCACTTCAGAGATTCAAGGCTAGTCCACCGACAACGTTTCAAGCAACAAGCTCCCGGAGCTAAAGAGCGGCGCCATAAGCAAGGCCTGCGCCGCAAATGGAAGAGGCTGACCGGATTGCCGGTCAACCTCAACAAGTCACAGAGGAATCGTTTTCGTCGCATCCGGATAAAGTCTGCATCTGCTATCTGTCCGAACGCTGTTTTACATCTTTACGTGTGTGCGGTTCGGATTGGAACCGCACACACGGTTGAGTCAGATACGCCTTCAGACTACTTGTGGTGACGACGGCCAAGCGGCTTCCGCTTCTGCGCCTTCACCGTGGACTCGTTTACAGGCATCGTGCCCGAAACATCGCTGGAGAAGTCTGCACCCGAGGGCACAAGGTAGTTCTCCACGCTCTGCGAGTCTTCGGTTCCAGTTGCCACGCTCACGCGTGAAGCGTCGATACCCTTTTCGGTCACGAGGTATTCCTTGGCGTTCACTGCACGCTGGGCAGCGTAATTCATCACCCGTGCGCGCTTGTGGCGTGCCGCGTACTTCTCCTCGCGTGCAGTCCGTGCCTTCTCCTTCGCGTTCGCATTGCCGACCAGAACGGCCTTGGCATCAGAGGACTTCTGCAGATCGAGTGCTACTTCATCCAGGCAAGCCTTCGCTTCGTTGTCGACACGGGTCGGGCGAGCATGGTCCTTGCTGAAGCTGATCGAGCACAGAGTCTCTGTGTGCGGCTGAGGTGGTGGAGGCGGAGCAGCAATCGTCACCGTGGTAGTCGACGAACCGGTGTGGCCTTTATCGTCTGCAACGTTGCAGGTGATGTCCACCGGTCCGGTGGGCGCGCCTGTGGAGTTATATGTTCCTGTGTTACCACTGCCACTGATGGTGCCAGCTGTAGCCGAGTAGGTGTAGGTCAGCGGACGATTCTGCGGGCTCACGCCATTGGAAGTGATGGTCGCAGTTTCGCCAGGCTTGATAGTCGACGGGCTTGCCGAGCACGAGACTGTCGGCGGCTCGAAATCCTTCACTGTGAAAGTCGTGCTGCTTTCAGCATTCTGCCAGGGCTTCAAGCCCTCCTTGCCGGGCTTGCCTTCCTTCACTCCGCACTTCACCGTATAGGTACCGGGAGCAAGAGAGCTGGTATCCACCTTGGCGGTGGTTCCGCTGCCGCTCACACTTTCGCCGCTCCAGGTATAGATCGCATTTTCTTTCGGATTGAGTCCCTCGGCGGTTGATGTGATCGTGACTGGCTCACCAGGAAACACCGATGACGGGTTAGCCGAGCAGGCAATTGTCGGCGGAGGTGGCGGAGCAATCGTTCCGACATGGAACACCAGTCCAGTGCTCAAACGAGCAGCGTTGATGTTGGCACGACCGCCGTATACTCCAGGACCAAAGTTGGCATGCATGTACTCGTAATCAGCCTGGAAAACGCGGTATGCCAGACGGTGGTTGAACCAGGGCAACTCATAGTCCATGCCGCCGCCGGCCGTAAGATCCGGTCCCCAACGATAAGGGTTAAAGTCAGGTCCGCCCACTCGCGCTGCGCCTACAAGTCCATGTAAAAACAGCGTAATGTCTTCCGCAGGATAACGAAAAATCGGTCCGGCAGAGATCGTCTGGAAACCGTCATTGTTCCCGTGGGTTCCCACGTTGCTGCCGTTCGGATTCGCGTCTCCCCACTCATGGAGTCCGTATTCAACTTGACCGCCAAAATACTTGTTGAAGTAGTACGCGCCGCTAAATAGTCCGCCCAGATTCACAGCATTGTAGGAAAAGGGCTGTACTGTCCCGTTCGGCTGGGGTACTTGGACGGTGCCTTTAGGCGCCAGATAGCTGTAACCAGCAAAGATGTCCCACCGAGACGGCGAATCAGCCGACGGAGCCGCCTTCTTGACCGGCTTCGGCGCATCTTGTGCGCAGAGAGCCAGAGGCGTTGCTATCATCGCCCCAAATGCCACCGCGCTGCACAAAGATTTCATTTCTCGCAGATTCATTCGATTTTCCTCCGCAACCTAAAAAATTCAGCATTCTCGCGAGCTCGGGGAATTGGTCTCCTCTACTCGCTCTAGTCTTCGATCAAAACTTATGATTTGATTCGGATAAATGTTCTGTTTATCCATAATCAAGTTAACACAGCGTTTCCGCGAAGAGTATCCCATTTTCAATAGGTTATCGCTTGGTTAACAGGAAAGTTGTACTTCCGGTCGACCCCTGAAAATGCCCGACTCAGCTTGTTAGCTCAAGCCCCTGGGCAGTCCCAAATCGCCTGTTCAGTCTGCATTTAGTGTCTTCAGCAGGCTGCGGGGCTCACGCTGAATCTTCTCTTGTAGAAGCGTAATTGCGTATAAAAGTTGCTCTGGACGAGGTGGACATCCTGGGACATACACATCAACTGGGATAACTTGGTTCACACTTTGGACCACGGCATAGTTGTTGAAAACGCCGCCTGAGGTCGCACATGCGCCCATTGAAATGACCCACTTAGGCTCTGGCATCTGGTCGTAAAGACGCCGGATAACGGGCGCCATTTTCTGGCACACACGGCCTGCAATAATCATCAGATCCGCTTGCCGCGGCGAAGGACGGAAGACTTCTGCCCCAAATCGCGCTACATCGAATCGCGAAGCTCCCATCGACATCATTTCGATCGCACAGCAAGCAAGCCCGAAAGTCACCGGCCAAACCGAGCTCTTACGAACCCAGTTCACAGCCAGATCGAGAGACGTCAAAAGTACGCCCTCCGGCTGATCAAAGCCGTAATTCACTTCGCGCACTTTGGCGCGGTTCATCGCACTGCTTTCCAGAGATCCGAATAAATACCGGTCGCGTTCTTCGGCTGCAGACATATCACGAGTATAACGCCCCCTCAATGCAACTGGCCCACCCCTTGGAACTTAGCTGAATCTCGACCGATTTATACCCCGAGCAATTCCCCAAACTGCAATTCCAAGCCAAATTTTCGCGGTCCGTGCAGGAACCAGATACGCTATATTGTCCGGACTCATTGAATAAGTACCCAGCCTCGTTGGAAGGCCGTTCATCTTGGGTAAATCTTCGTCTTGCGCGTCGCGCTATACCCATTTAGGATGCGCCTTGGCGCCATAGGCAGCAGCTCACCGCGCCAAAACCTACCTGGCTCTTTGAGCCCTTTTGCACCACAGGAGAATGATCGTCGATGGCTCGCAGTACCCGTACGTTCCTGATTCTTTCCTCGGCCCTCTTGATTCCGACAGCCGCCTTTGCCCAGACGGCGCCCGCTACCGCCGAGCAAATCGAAGCGCTCAAACAATCGGTTGCAAATGCTCAGATGAATGCCGACAACGCATGGATGCTCATCTGCGCTGCGCTGGTCCTACTTATGACCGGTCCGGGCTTGGCGCTCTTTTACGGCGGACTCGTTCGCCGCAAAAACATACTCGGCACAATGATGCAGAGCTTCGCCATGATGGGGCTGATCACCATCGTCTGGGCCATCTGTGGGTATTCGCTTGCATTCAGCCCCGGTAATGCCTTCGTTGGCGGCCTGCACAACTTGTTCCTGCGCGGTGTAGGGGTTGCCCCGAACCCAACCTATGCGCCCACCATCCCTGAGCAAACCTTCATGGTCTACCAGCTGATGTTTGCCATCATCACTCCGGCGCTCATTACAGGCGCGTTCGCTGAGCGCATGAAGTTCAGTGCCATGGCTGTCTTCCTAACGCTCTGGTCCATCATCGTCTACTCACCTATGGCTCACATGGTGTGGGGCGTTGGAGGACTGCTCAACGCCGCTGGTGGGGCAGTTCCATCGCTCGACTTTGCTGGCGGTACGGTCGTCCACATCACTTCTGGAGTTTCCGCACTCGTGGCTGCCATTTACCTGGGCAAACGTCTCGGCTATCCGCATACCGCGATGCCACCGCACTCGCTCGTTCTCAGCTTCATCGGCGCCTGCATGCTCTGGGTGGGCTGGTTTGGTTTCAACGCAGGTTCGGCACTCAGTTCCGGACCGCTGGCTACTTCGGCATTCGTCAATACCCACTTCGCCGCAGCTACCGCAGCACTTGGCTGGGTCATTGCAGAGTGGCTCCACAGTGGTAAACCGACGGCACTCGGGGCCATTTCGGGTGCGGTCGCCGGTCTGGTTGCCATTACCCCGGCCTCCGGTTTTGTGCAACCCTTCTCAGCACTCGCCATTGGCCTCGTCGCAGGCTTCTTCTGCTTCTTCATGGTCTTCAAGGTCAAGGCGAAGTTCAGCTATGACGATTCACTCGACGCATTCGGTGTCCACGGAGCGGGCGGAACTCTTGGTGCATTGCTCACGGGCCTGTTCGCCACAAGACTGATTAATCCCATCTTCGGTGCGGGAGCGCCTACCGGAGCCATGGACGGCAACTGGGGACAGATCCTCCACCAGGCTGCCGGAGTGGGCATTGCCTGGGGCATTTCCATAGTCGGCACTCTTATCCTGCTTTTCCTTGTCGACAAAACTATCGGCCTGCGCGTCTCACCGGAACATGAGTCCGAAGGACTAGATCTCTCGCAGCACGGAGAGGAAGGCTACGAGTTCAATGCCTGATGTTGGCTAACTATTCACCCTGCGTGTGCGCGCCACTGGTGCGCACCGCCTCTACTCCTGATACGCTGTCTATCGAGGTTTTCTCTACATGATTAAGATCGAAGCCATTCTCCAGCCCTCCAAGCTCGATGCCGTCAAAGACGCGCTGCTGGAAGCAGGCATTGAAGGCATGACAATACTCGAGGCCCGCGGCCATGGTCGCCAGAAGGGGCACACCGAGTTCTACCGCGGTCGCGAATACACTGTTGATCTTCTGCCTAAAGTTAAAATCGAGCTCGTTGTGCTCGACGACCTGAAGGAGAAAGTCATCCAGGCCATCATGGGCGCTGCCCGTACCGGTCGAATTGGCGACGGAAAGATTTTCGTTACCAAGATTGACGAAGCCATTCGTATCCGCAATGACGAGCGCGGACAGTCGGCACTCTAAAGTTCATTTCTCATCAAACGCACTTGGGTCCCGTCGCATTGTGCGCCGGGACCTCCATGCATCTGCTCGCCGAATATACCCCTGTTGCGCGGACCTCGGGAAATTTCATACGCAAGTCGGCACATCTCAGCTACACTCCCAATCAGAACTTCACAACTTTCAATATGAATTGGCTTTCGCGTTTTCCCGTGCAATGAAAGGTAAGCCATCATGAACACCCATGCAACGACCACTGCTGAACCATCCCGCCGCATTGGCCGCAGTATTCTCGCATTGCTTGCTGGGTTCCTCTTCAACGTCGCGCTTTCATTGGCAACAGATATCTTGGTTGAAGCCGCACATATCCTGCCCGCTCTGGGCCAGCCACTCAATAACGCACAGTCGGCCATTGCCACGATCTACCGCACAGCATACGGCATTCTTAGCTCGCTCCTGGTCGCACGGCTCGCTCCCTACAAGCCAATGGGGCACGCACTCACCGGAGCTGCCATTGGCATGGTGTTGGCCACCGTCGGCGTCATCGTCACCTGGAATCAAAACCTCGGTCCGCACTGGTATCCCGTTGCGCTGGTGGTTCTCGCGTTGCCTTTAGGCTGGGTCGGTGGCAAGTTGTGGCTTATGCATTTAGCTCGTAATACTACTTAGAAGAACCAGTACCAGTTTGCCGTGAAATTCAACGCATTGGAAACACGCGGCGTAATCGCAGGCCCGTAGAGATACCCCAGGCCAAAGCTGATATAGCTACCTGGATGTGTGCGTATCGAGTAGCTGCCCGTGACCGTTGTACCGGCGCGCCACACCGTCTTGCCCGCAGCCACGTAGTTGTCGGTAAACACGCTGCTGTAACCGGTTCGCGAGGCTACCAATGCAGCCACATCGTCCGGCCGGCTTCTGAACGGAGCCTTGTCGTAAAGCCGCACTTCGTAGTAGCGCGCATAGGCATTTTTCGACTCTGGCACAGCCATCACCGATCCGCCCATATACCAGCCATGCCCCGGATGCGCGGTGTCAGTCTGTACTAGCTGCCCGTCTATCAACGCGTACGCACAGTGATTTCCAGACTCTTCCAACCCATTGCGTGCGTTGGTGTACGCAGTGCGATTGCCAATATAGCCCGCGCGGAACCATACGTCGCGCTGGTCTGGCCCGGAGGCACGCTGATAGCCCACTTCGTTAATCGTTACCAGCTTGTCGCCGTGAGGAATGAACCGGAAGCCTGTGTGATTGCGATCCACCTCGGTCGGACCGCCTTTAGGATCGACGCTCCGCTGCGCTGCTCCCTTCCAGTAGGTATTGCGCGGACCCCGAATCTTCAGGTCGAAGGCTGGTGAGGTCAGCGGCCAATATGACATCCCCGCCTCAAACGGTAGCACCGCATACACGCCCTGTGACGCCGTTGACGTGGAACCGCCAACAAACAGGCCCACAAAATTCATGTTGTGCGCCACGTAGCCGGTCTTGATCTCCACTCGGTCCCGCGCCAGTTCTTTGTAAAAGTAGAGCGCCCACATTTGAATCGTCTTGGGACCAGCCGGCCTCCAACTCACCCACTGCACTGCCGCGCCCGTATAAATCTGCGCACGATGCATCCCCAGTTGCCGCATGTCCCAGGAGAGAATCGGCTGCCAGAACATCATTTCAAAGGGATGCTGCCCGGCATACACCTGCTCATCGGCCTTTACCGGCGCATCCAGCAGGTTCTGCACATACTGCGGCCCGGAAAGTACGCGAAAAGCAAGTCCTTTCACTGCCAGTCCCTGACGGAATTTCGATTGGACGGGAATCAGGCTGTCTTCAAACAGGGGCATTGCCGCCTCGCCACCCAGATAATTCAGATCTTCAATGGAGCGTGGCGCGGGAGCGTTGGGCGCATCCTTGTTCGCAATTGCGGCTTCCTGTGCTCTGCACCATGGTCCAGCGCACACAGCAAATCCGGCGACGAGAAGCCATCGCATCGCCGGGACCTTCGAACATCGCATTTGTCATCATCCCGGAGCAGTTGCCGCGCGCACTTCAAGTACCCGCGAACCTCTGCTCTTTTCAACTATCGTCTTTCTACCTTGACCTTGAGAGGTTCGGCTGCGATGCCCATCACAATACAAATTGGATGGATTATCAAGGTTATGCGGTCCAGAGGGAGCTCTCCTCTTGGCCTAAGCTCCGCTTTCATGCCTGAGTGTCCGACTAAAAGAAGAAGTTCCAGGTCGCTGTAAACGTGAGCGCATTGTCCACATGCGGCGTTATCGCCGGTCCGTACAGGTAGCCGAGCCCGAGACTTATATAGTTCCCCGGAGCCGCATGCAATGAGTAGCTCCCCGTCACCGTCGTACTTGCACGCCACACCGTTTTACCCTGTGCAACCAGATTGTCGGTAAAAACGGGGCTGTACTCCGTGTGTGAAGCCACCACAGCCGCCACATCCGTGGGCCGTGAGCGAAAGGGCGCATTCTGGTAAAGCCTGGCCTCGTAGTAGCGCGCATATGCGTTCTTCTTTTCGGGCACGGTCATGTAGGAGACACCACCATACAATCCTTGCTCCGGATGGACCCCGTTTGTCTGCACCAGTTGACCGTCCATCAGCACATACGCGCAATGGTTGCCCTTCTCCATTTCACCCGTCACTGCGTTCGTATACTTTGACGCATTGCCAATGTACCCCGCGCGAAACCAGGCTTCATGCACATGCGCACTCGCCACGCGGGAGTAGCCCACTTCATTGATGGTCACCAGCTTGTCCCCGTGCGGCGCGAATCGGAATCCGGTATGGTTGCGCGAAACCTCCGTCGGACCACCTTTCGGATCCATGCTCCGCTGCAGCGCTCCTTTGTAATATGTGTGCCGCGGCCCGTTCACTTTCAAATCGAGCGCTGGAGTAGGCAACGGGAAAAATGACATTCCAGCCTCGTACGGCAACACCGCATACACGCCCTGTGTGCCCGTCGCAGTCGAACCACCCACAAACAGGCCAACAAAATTCATGTTGTGCGCAATGTAACCCGTCTTCAGCTCCACCCGGTCCCGGCCAAACTCTTTGTAGAAATAGAGCGCCCACAACTGCAGAGCCTTTGGACCTGCCGGATTCCACGTAACCCAGTTCCACACCGCGCCTGAATAGAGCTGCGCTCGATGCAGATTAAGTTGCCGCATGTCCCACGAGAGAATTGGCTGCACCCACACCGCCTCATAAGCCCGCTGACCGACGTACACCTGCTGGTCCGCTGCTACCGGCGCATCCAGCAGATTCTGCGTGTATTGCGGACCACCATTCACTCGAAAGGCCAGTCCTTTGCGAAACATTCCCTGCCGAAATCGCGAGTGGATGTCGACCATATTGTCGGTAAACAGCGGCATCGCTGCCTCACCGCCCAAATAGTTAAGGTCTTCGATCGAACGAGTCTGCGCCGGCGCAATTGCGGTTGGGCTCTCCGCGCGGATATCTGAGCACGCGCACAACAGCAGTGCGGCAGCAAAAATTAATTTCAGCCTCAAGTCCTACCTCTTTTGCATGTTGGTTTGGCTTTATGGTTGTAACCACAAAATATCCAGATGCTTTAGTGATTGAGTTCATTCCAGACTAACGGATGACGGCAGTGCAGCCCCTGCGAACAGTGAATCCTCATGGCAAATCGTAACGACTGCTCTCAAGTGCGCGCACCATTCTACGCTCCTCAATCGAAACGTCAAACGACTGATTCGCGCGCTCCGCGCCATCTATCTGCCACCCGTCGCGCTCATAGAATCTTCTGGCTCGCTCATTGCCCTTCAACATCCACAGATATGCCTGCGTATATCCCAGTAAGCGCAGCCGCAGACGCGCAGTCTCGATTAAAGCCAAACCAATGCCTTTATTCCACCAATCCGGATCCACGTAGAGCGCTAGCAGTTCACCCTGGCCAGGCAAGTCGTCATCGCGTCCCTTGCCGACCGTGGCAAATCCAAGAACCTGTTTACCTTCTAGCGCAAGAAACGTCTGGGGATTGTGCACGTCGAGATTGCCAAAGGTATAACGCTTCGCCCTCTCTTCGATATTCAGGCCATCTAAAAAGGCCTCAGGCAACAAATCTCGATAGGCAATCTGCCAGGTACGTATGTGTACTTTAGCCACGCGTAGAGCATCTTCCGGCACCGCAACCCGAATTTGCATGCTCAAGTCTTGCACGAGCTGGAGTTCGGGAGATTCTCCATCTGAAAATAATTCGCTATTCTGTTAACACAACTTGCGTCACATCGGCGTATCACTCACAACTTCACTATGACTCCAGTCGTTCTTGCGGTTGACGATTTACGGGACCAGTATCTGCGCGAGATGGCGCTTGTCCGCCAGACCTATGAGCGCACCGGTGATGGCACGGCTGCCATTCGCCGCCGTTCGGCTGTGGTCGATCGAATTTTGATTGAAATGTGGCGCCGCGTCTTCCCTGCTTCCGCCCAGCCTGGTATCGCCCTCCTGGCGCTCGGTGGATACGGACGCAAAGATCTATTCCCCTACTCGGACATCGACGTTCTATTCGCCTTCACCGACGAAAAATCCGAAGCGCAACATCATGAGACCGTCCGTTCGCTCATCCAAAGCATGTGGGATATTGGCCTGCGTGCCAGCCCCACCTCGCGCACGATTAAGGAAATTGGGCGGTTCGATCCAAACAATCTTGAGTTCACGCTTGCCACTCTCGACCGCCGCTTCCTGGCAGGCCAGTTCCAGCTTTACCAGCAGCTTCATCAAAGCATCCTTCCCGGACTAGTCATGAGCGAGTGGAATACAATTGCGCAAAAACTGGGTGAGGTTGCTCGCGTACGACACGCCAAATTCGGCAACACCATCTTTCATCTCGAACCAAACCTCAAAGACTGTCCCGGCGGACTGCGCGATTATCACCTTGCTGTCTGGTTCGCTCTGCTTTTTCACTTGAGAGAGACTAAGGAATGGCCACGTCAACGTGGTGGCGTATTCCAATCAGCTCGTGGAGATGCCGAAGCCGCTTTCGACTTCCTCGCGGCTGCCCGCTGCTTCCTCCACTTCCGCCATGGCCGCGACGACAACACGCTCGATTGGCAATCGCAGGATGAGGCGGCCGCACAGTCGATAGGCCTTGAAACGCGCGGCACTGCAGACCCGGCCTATTGGATGCGCACATACTATCGACATGCACGCATCGTCTATCGCCGCGCCGCACTGCTCATGGAACACCTGCCTGCACCGGTAAGTTTTTATAAGCAGTTCCGCCGCCGTCGCACCCCCATCGCCGGGACAGATTTCGTACTCGACCAGGGCCGTATCGACATTCTCCCCGGCGCACAGTTCTCCGATGCTTCCGCCATTCTGCGCATCTTCGCACTCATGGCCACGCACGGGTACACGCTCTCGCAATCGGCGGAAGACCGCATCACCGACGCCATTCCCGCGCTCGCCATCCATGTACCTGAAGGACCTTACCTTTGGAACTCGCTGCGCGAAGTGCTCCTGGGACCCCACGCTGCCCACGCGCTTCGCACAATGCATGCGCTCGGCGTGCTGGAAATGCTGATTCCTGAATTCCATGGCATTGACGCGCTTGTCATACGCGACAGCTACCACCGCTACACTGTCGACGAACATACCTTCCTCACCATTGATAACGTGCATGCACTGCGCCAGCCCTCGCAGGACTATGAACACCGACTCGCACAGTTACTGCCGGAAATCGATCGCCTGGATCTATTCCTTCTTTCTCTCCTCCTGCACGACACTGGAAAGGGCCGCCGCAATGGCGAGCATGCATCAGCCAGCGTGGAACTCGCCGCCAGCTTTCTTGCACGCCTCGACTTTGACGCCGAAGAACGCGACACCGTGCTCAAGCTCATCCGCTTGCATCTGGAAATGTCGCTCGCCATGCGCCGTGACATCTTCGACATGGAAAACGTCCGGGCTTTTGCGGACAAGGTAGGCAACCCAAGCATCCTCAAGATGCTCACCCTCATGACCTACGCTGACATCAAGGCTGTAAATCCAGACGCGCTCACACCGTGGAAGGCAGAAAACCTCTGGCAGTTCTACATGGCTACGGCCAACTTCATGGACCGATCGGTCGACCAGATTCGCTATCACTCCGCCATCGATCCCACGCTTCTCAATCGTATTCGTTCCATGGTGGCACCTACGCAGTACGACGCCCTGCACCGCTTCCTTGAAGGACTTCCTCAGCGATACCTGCAAACCCGGTTGCCCGAACACATCCGTAATCACTTCCTGCTCGCAACCCAGCTCGATACGGATCCGGTGCAGCTCGACCTGCGACCCGTGCGCCAGCTCTTCGATCTGACCGTCATTGCTCGCGACCGCTCACGCCTCTTTGCCGATGTGGCCGGCGCGCTCGCAGCATGGGGCATGAATATTGTCAAAGCCGGCGCATTCTCCAACGACGAGGGCGTCATCGTTGACAGCTTCCAATTCACGGACACATTCCGAACGCTTGAACTGAACCCCACAGAGAAGGATCGTTTCCTGGCGTCCATTCATGATGTCGTCGCACAAAAAACAGCGGTTGAACAGCTCCTCGGCTCACGCCGTCACCTCAACAGCCGTTCCAGCGTCAAAGTTGAAGTCACCACGCGTCTCTCTTTCGACACCGAGTCTTCTACGCACTCCACCTTGCTGCAGGTCGTTGCGCAGGACCTCCCCGGCCTCCTACGCCAAATCGCGCTCACCCTCTCTACGCACGAGTGCAACATTGAAGTGGCTCTGATTGACACCGAAGGCGAAACCGCCATCGACGTCTTCTACCTCACCTCACAAGGCGCCAAACTCCCTCCGGAAATACAACAAAACCTCGCAACGGAACTCACCGAAGCACTCGATTCCATGCGTCAGCCAGCTCGACTGCACACGATAAACTGAATTATCAGAGCATTGGCGCTCGCCATTGAACTCGCCTTCGCTCATGAGAACACGCAGAAGGGATTCAAGATAGACTTCCATGCCCGCACTCATTGACGCCATCGACATCAAGCGCAAAATGTACTTCGAATACGACAACGCACCCTTCCTCTGCATGGACGTGGAAGTCTCCACGCCCACCGC
>JAGWSG010000199.1 GCA_028876335.1 Acidobacteriota bacterium | reverse complement strand
ATTCACATATCAGAGATGGCGTGGGGTAAGAAGGTTCGTCATCCCTCTGACGTCTTGAAACAGGGCGATTGGGTGGATGCCGTTGTGCTTTCCATCAAGCCAGATGAACGCCGTCTTGCGCTTGGGCTCAAGCAGACGGTCACCGATCCCTGGAGCGAAATTCCACAACGTTTCCCAGTTGGCGCACAGGTGGAAGGTCCAGTAACAAAACTGATGAAGTTCGGAGCGTTTGTGCAGATTGCCGATGGTGTTGAGGGTCTCGTTCACATCAGCGAGATGGTTGCGGATCGTCGTCTCAACCATCCGTCGGAAGTCGTGCGTGAAGGGCAAACGGTACAGGCGCAGGTTCTCGGTATTGACACTGCCAAGCGCCAGATCAAGCTCAGCATGAAGCAACTTATCCCCACCGGACTTGACGAGTATTTTGCTGAACACAACGTTGGAGATGCCGTTTCAGGCCGTGTAGTGGAAGTTACAAATAATCGTGCCATGATTGAGCTTGGTGAAGGTGTGCGCGGCATCTGCACGGTGAAGGATGCCGAGAAAGAGGCGTCACCTGCGGCTGGATCGCAGGCGGTCGACCTTTCTTCGCTCACCTCGATGCTTCAGGCTCGCTGGAAAGGCAACACGCCCTCAACTTCGGCGAAGACGGAATCGTTGCACGCCGGTCAGATTCGCGGCTTCAAAATTGCAAAGCTCGACGCAGCGGCCAAGTCCATTGAACTTGAACTTACCTGATAGATCACACGGCGGTACCTGCTTTTATAGAGCGTGTTCCGCTGTGTACCATGGCTGCGCATGAATACGCTCTCCTTCGCGCGTCGTAGAACACATTGCGCTCCCAGGGCACGCGTAACACGCCCGGGTGCCTCCTTGTTCGCAACTTTCATTCTTCTTGCCGCTAGCTGCGTACATGCAGCACAGCGGCACAATTCGCCTAATTTGGGGCCGAACGTGTTTGTCGTTACTCCCGACATGCCGGCCCAGGCTGTTCAACAGAGAATTTACGCGATCTATGCAGCGCAGGAGCACAACCAGTTCGGCTCACGTCGCGATGCCATTCTCTTTCTTCCCGGCACATACAAAGTCGATGTTCCAGTGGGCTATTACACGCAGGCGCTAGGCCTTGGTCCCTCGCCCAATGATGTCCAGATCGTCGGCAATGTGCATGCGGACGCTAGTCTTCCACACAATAATGCCACTTGCACATTCTGGCGCGGCGTTGAAGGCTTCTCCGTGACACCCACCGGCGGCACTATGCAATGGGCCGTCTCGCAGGCAGTTCCTTTTCGCCGAATGCATGTGCGGGGCAATCTTGTGCTTCATCAAAATCATGGCTGGGCCAGTGGCGGATGGATTTCTGATTCTCTGATCGACGGCAATGTCGATTCCGGTTCGCAGCAACAATGGATCTCGCGCAACACTGAATGGAAAAGCTGGACAGGATCCAACTGGAATATGGTCTTCGTTGGCGTGAATCATCCGCCGTTGGGAACATGGCCCAAGCCGCCTTACACAACCATCGATCGAACTCCAATTGTGCGCGAGAAACCATATCTTCAAGTAGACCGCAAGGGAAGCTGGAGCGTGCGCGTTCCCGAACTGCGCAAAGACAGCATTGGGATTACCTGGAGCAAGGGGCAGACTCCGGGTCACTCGATTCCGTTGAGCAGCTTTTACATCGCTCATGCAGACCGGGATACCGCAGCCACTCTCAATGCAAACCTCGCCGCAGGCAAGCACCTGCTGCTCACTCCCGGAATCTACAAATTGTCTGAACCGCTTCGCATCACACATCCCGACACAATTGTGCTGGGTATCGGGTTCGCAACGCTCGTGCCTACGCAGGGAACTCCAGCAATGACCACAGCGGATGTGGACGGAATTGACATCGCGGGTGTCTTATTCGATGCGGGTCCGGTAGCGTCTCCTGTTTTACTGCAGGTCGGTCCTGCACGCAGCGCTGCGAATCATACGCAGAACCCCATCGTGTTGCACGATGTTTTCTTTCGCGTGGGCGGCGCCGCAGTGGGTAAAACAAGAGTCAATCTCGAAATCAACTGCAACGACACCATCGTTGACCACACATGGATCTGGCGCGCCGATCATGGCAACGGCGTTGGCTGGAATCTAAACACCAGCGATTACGGTTTGGTCGTGGACGGTGACGGCGTTACAGCCTACGGTCTCTTTGTCGAGCATCATCAGATGTTCCAGGTTCTCTGGAATGGCGATCATGGCCGTACATATTTCTACCAATCTGAAATTCCCTATGATCCGCCCGATCAGCAAAGTTACACATCTGCCAAGGGTGTCAACGGGTGGGCATCGTACAAGGTTGCAGGTAGAGTGACTTCCCACGAAGCCTGGGGACTCGGCATCTACTCAGTCTTTCTCAAACCCAATGTCTCGCTCAGTCGCGCCATTGAGGCACCACACACACCAGGTGTGCGATTCCATCACATAATCACCGTGGCACTGGGCAACCTGGGTGAAATTTCAAATGTGATTAACGACAAGGGTGGTCCCACTTCGATTCACCCGCGCGTTACGCCGCAGGTCACTGAGTATCCGTAGCCGGTCAGTACATCGCCGCGCTGCTAAAGATACGTCTCGTCAATGTAGCACCAGCGCCAGTCCTCGCCACGCTCGGCTGACCGAATAATCGGGTGCTGCGTCGCGTGAAAATGTGCGCGTGCGTGGCGATTCTTCGATGAGTCGCAGCATCCCACATGCCCACACTCAAGGCACATGCGCAGGTGCACCCACGTATCGCCTGACTGCAGGCATTCCTCGCAACCCTTTGTCTTTGGCTTCACTTCCTTGATGAAGTCCGCAGCATGACGGCATGCAGTTGCCATAATCACCTCCCGGCCAGTTCAGCTCACAGTGTACTGTTTCGCTAGAGCACGAAAATCAGCAACCTGAGCTTTAATCCAGGCTTCGTCATATCCAAGCTCTTTCGCCATCAGCCTTGCGACTGGTTCCGCCATCTCAGCCGCGGCACGTGCATTTAGAAAAAGTGCACGAGTCCGACGCGCCAGTACATCCTCTACGGTGCGTGCCATCTCTTCGCGCGCAGCCCACACGGCTTCTGCTCCGATATACGGCAAATTTGGATTCAACTGATCGTCCTGTTGTGCTTCAACGGCAATCTTTCGAATTGCGTCTGCGTCCGCGCCGTAGACGGAGAGCGGGCCCAACGAATCAGCATTCTGGTGGTATCCGTGAATGCGCAAAGTCTTCGTCATGCACTGCGCTTCGTTCAAATGTCCCAGCGTAATCGCGTGGTCCACGCAATCTTCAGCCATGTGCCGATAAGTGGTCCACTTGCCGCCCGTGATCGTCAGTAATCCTGACGGGTCGACGTGAATCACATGGTCCCGCGAAAGTGCCGATGTCTTTCCGTCGCCTTTCACGAGCGGACGAAGCCCGACATACACAGCCAGCACGTCCGCCCGCGTGGGCCGCCGCGTTAAATACTTTCCGGCCGTTTCCAAAATGAATGAGATCTCTTCTTCGAGCGCCTTTGGTTCAAGACTGGGTACGTCAACCGGCGTATCCGTTGTTCCTGCAACGGCGTGGTCGTGCCATGGAATCACAAACAGCACGCGTCCATCGCTCGTACGCGGAACCATCAGTGCCGTTTCGCCCTTCAGGAATGAGCGATCAAAGACGAGGTGAATTCCCTGGCTTGTCACCAGCAACGGCTCTGTCTGTGCATCCGCCATCCGGCGTACCGTATCGGTGAAGACACCAGTGGCGTTGACCACTACGTTTGCGCGAATCGTGAATTCTTCGCCCGTCTCCTGATCACGTGCTGTAAGGCCGTTTACGTAACCATCGTTGTCACGCAGCAGTCCAATTGCCGGACAGTAATTCATCAACGTTGCTCCGTGATCGGCTGCCGTCATGGCCAGGTGAATCAGAAGGCGCGAGTCGTCGAACTGTCCGTCGTAGTAGATGACTCCGCCGCGCAACTCCTCCGGCTCCAGGGCCGGCAACAACTCCAGCGTTTCCTCTTTGCTCAGAAGCTTGGAAGATCCAAATCCATATTTGCCAGCAAGTACGTCATACAGCTTTAATCCAATGCCGTAAAACGGTGCTTCCCACCAGGAGTAGTTCGGCACCACGAATGCAAGATCGTGCACCAGGTGCGGCGCATTCTGCCGCATCAGGCCACGCTCCTTCAGGGCCGACATCACCAGCGCAACATTGCCTTGCTCGAGATAGCGCACGCCGCCATGTGCCAGTTTGGTGCTGCGGCTGCTGGTCCCTTTGCCAAAGTCGTGTGCTTCTACCAGCGCTACATCAAAGCCGCGAGCAGCTGCATCAACGGCGACGCCCATCCCGGTCGCACCGCCGCCGATCACCGCTATATCCCAGGGTTCCTGCCGCACCGCACGTTCGCGAAGCTGCTTGACCATTTCGTCTCTGTGCACGGACTACTCCTTACTCTGTCCAGTCTTATTCGGTCCAAGCCTTCGACCGTTCCACTGCCTTATGCCAGCGTGCGCGGAGAGACTCGCGTTCGCTTGCACTCATTTTCGGCTCAAAACGCACATCCTTACCTGCTCCCGAGCGAAGCGCCTCTCCGCTCGGCCAGAAACCCACAGCGAGACCCGCAAGATATGCCGCCCCCAGCGCCGTCGTTTCCGTCACCTGCGGCCGCACCACCGGCACTCCCAGCACATCGGCCTGGAATTGCATCATCAGGTCGTTCACCGCAGCGCCACCGTCCACGCGCAACGCCGGAATCGACGCCTCTGTTTCGCTCTGCATCGCTTCGAGCACATCGGCCACCTGGAAGGCGATGCTCTCCAACGCCGCGCGTGCAATGTGACCAGGCGATGTATCGCGTCGCAATCCTATCAACAAGCCACCGGCGTGCGGATCCCAATGTGGCGCTCCCAGTCCAACAAATGCCGGTACAAAAACTACGCCACCTGTATCCGACACGCTTGCCGCCAGTGCTTCCACCTCATTCGATGCTTCAATAAGTTTCACGTTGTCACGCAGCCACTGCACAACGGCGCCGCCAATAAAAATGCTGCCTTCGAATGCATATTCCAGGCGCTTCTGCGCGCTGGCGGCCACAGTCGTAATCAGCCGGTGCTTCGAACGCATGAATTCCGTACCAATGTTCTGCAGCAGGAAGCACCCGGTTCCGTACGTGTTCTTCGCCTCTCCCTTGTTCCAGCACATCTGCCCAAACAACGCAGCCTGCTGGTCGCCGGCAATGCCGGCAATCGCAATCCCGCCAAGGCCAAGCGTTGTGCTCACTTCGCCCACCTTCTCGCTTGACCACGCCACATCGGGCATCATCGATCGTGGCACGCCAAAGATGCGAAGCAGTTCTTCGTCCCACTCACCCTTCACCACGTTGTAGAGCAAAGTGCGTGAAGCGTTGGTCACGTCAGTCACGTGGCGCTTGCCGCTCGTTAGATGCCACACCAGCCAGCTATCCACCGTGCCAAAGGCCAACTCACCGCGCTCCGCCTTCTCTTTCGCGCCGGGCACGTTCTCCAGAATCCACCGGACCTTTGTGGCGGAGAAATACGGATCGATGACCAGACCCGTCTTTGAAGAGATCATCTCGCCTGCGCCGCTCTCTTCCAGAGTGCGGCACTTTGCCGCGGTGCGCCGATCCTGCCACACAATCGCAGGATGAATTGCCTTGCCTGTTGCGCGATCCCAGACAATCACGGTTTCCCGCTGGTTGGTGATGCCAATTGCGGCCACATCGCGTGGGCGAGCGCCAACTTTGCCCAGCACCTCGACGGCACAAGACATCTGGCTGGTCAGAATCTCCGTGGGATCATGTTCAACCCAGCCCTGCTGCGGGTAGAACTGCTGGAACTCGTGTTGCGCCACTGCAGCAATTGTGCCTGCCGCATCAAAGAGGATTGCGCGAGAGCTGGTGGTTCCCTGGTCGAGTGCGAGGATATATTCCATTACCGTTCTTCCTTCGGCACAAGTCAATCACGCGCGGCCCAGAGGCGGCAACTGGCGCACCACAACATTCGTCTATTTCGATTTCGTGGGGATATACAAATCAACATATTTGTTGACTGGCATACTCTCAAGGATTGTCAGGTCCAGGGAGGCTGAAAGAATCTGCTCCTGCTGCGCTGAATCGAATCGGCGTGCCAGATTACGACGGAACTTCTCCACCAGCAGCGGCATGCCCTCAGCGCGACGGCGCTTGTGCCCAATCGGATATTCGACGGTTTCTTCAAAGATGCTTCCGTCCGAGCATTCAACGCGCAGAGCATTGGCAATCGAGCGCTTCTCCGGGTCGTGGTAGTCCCGCGTGAACTGTGGCTCTTCCATGCACTCCACCTTCGCACGCAAGGTATCGATACGGGGATCTGATGCCACTGCATCTTCGTAATCCGCAGCTGTCAATCGGCCAAAAATAAGCGGAATCGCAATCATGTACTGCACGCAATGGTCGCGATCGGCTGGATTTGCAAGCGGACCCTTCTTGTCGATGATCCGCAGGCAGGCCTCATGCGTGCGAATTGTGATGGATTGAATCGCATCCGAATCGAGGCCCTTTGCTTTCATCTGCTGGCCAATGGTCATCGCAGCTTCCACCGCAGTTTGCGAATGGAACTCAGCGGGATAACTGATCTTGAACAGCAAGTTCTCCATCACGTAGCTTCCGTACGGCCGCTGAAATTGGAAGGGTTGTCCGCGGAAGGATACGTCGTAAAAACCCCATGTCTTCGCAGTCAATGCTGACGGGTAACCCGTCTCGCCAGACTTCGCCATCAGCGCAAGGCGCACTGCTCTGCTTGTTGCATCACCCGCGGCCCAGCTCTTGCGTGAGCCGGTATTCGGTGCATGGCGATACGTGCGTAAACTCTGGCCGTCCACCCACGCCAGGCTAATTGCGTTAATCGTCTGCTCGAGCGTCAGGCCAAGCAGCTTGCACACCACTGCCGTCGAAGCAACCTTCACCAGGACAACATGGTCGAGGCCAACCTTATTGAACGAATTTTCAAGTGCAATGCATCCTTGAATCTCGTGGGCGTTGATCATTGCGGTGAGAACGTCACGCATCGTCAACGGCGATTGCCCAGCCGCAAGATTCGCGCGGCTCAACCAGTCGGCCACAGCAAGAATGCCGCCAAGATTGTCGGAGGGATGCCCCCACTCCGCTGCAAGCCAGGTATCATTAAAGTCAAGCCAGCGAATTATGGCGCCAATATTGAATGCTGCCTGCACCGGGTCCAGCACATAGTTCGTTCCCGGTACGCGTGCACCATTGGGAACCACGGTTCCCGGCACAATTGGCCCCAGCAGCTTGGTGCAGGCCGGATACTCCAGAGCCTCCAGTCCGCAGCCCAGTGTGTCCATCAGGCAGTAGTGCGCAGTTTCATAAGCCAAATCGCTCTCGACCTCATACTTGAGCGCATACTCAGCGATATCGACAATTACCTGATCAGGCGCGGGACGTTCATTGCTTATGTGTGAAGACACGATTGAATCCTTTATCGCTCATGCGAAATGACTAGATACTCTTTGTGTGAGTTAGCTGCGTTCACTAAGCGGAACGAATCTCAAATCTTCGGGCCCTGTGTAATTGGCAGAGGGACGAATAATCTTGCCGTCCTGCCGCTGCTCAATTACGTGCGCGCTCCAACCTGCGGTCCGCGCCATTACAAACAACGGTGTAAACAGGTCTGTCGGAATTCCCATCAAGTGATAGGCCACAGCGCTGAACCAGTCAAGATTGGGAAACATGCGTTTGGCATCGTGCATTACTGTCTCAATCCGTTCGGCAATTGCGTACAGTTTCTTCCCCCCGGCATCCACCGCCAGGTCGTGCGCGATTTTCTTCACCATCTCATTGCGCGGGTCGCTGATGGTGTATACCGGGTGGCCAAAGCCGATAATGACTTCGCGCTCGGCAACGCGCCGCTGGATGTCAAGCTCTGCTTCGTCGGGTGTCGCGTACCGTTGCTGAATTTCCAATGCCACTTCGTTGGCGCCGCCGTGCTTCGGCCCTTTCAGCGCTCCAATTGCTCCCGTTATGCAGGAGTGCATGTCGGAACCTGTTCCCGCAATTACGCGCGCCGTAAACGTCGACGCATTGAACTCGTGTTCCGCATACAGAATCAATGAAGTCTGCATGGCGTGAACCCACTGCGCGCTTGGCTCCTGCCCGTGCAGCAAATGCAGAAAATGCGCGGCGATCGAGTCCTCATTGTTTTCGACTTCAATCCGGCGGCCATGACGCGCGAACTGCAGCCAATAACACAACATCGATGGCAGGCATGCCAGAAGTCGGTCGGCTATGGTGCGTGCGCCATTGTCACTGTGTGCCGGGTCTTCTGGTTCCACGCAGCCGAGAACACTTACACCCGTGCGAAGGACATCCATTGGGTGCGCCGTCGCCGGCAGCAATTCCAGTGCCTGCTTAACCGCCGCGGGTAGCCCCCGATGCTGCTTCAACCGCGTCTCGTAGACCGCGAGCTCGCTTGCGTTTGGCAGCTTGCCGTGCACCAGCAGATACGCAACCTCTTCAAAAGTGCAGCACGCTGCCAGATCCTTGATGTCATAACCGCGATAATGCAGGTCATTGCCGCTGCGGCCCACAGTGCACAGTGCCGTGTTACCGGCGGGTGTGCCGCTCAGCGCTACGGACTTCTTAGGCTTGAAGCCGCCTGTCTGAGTTAATCCTTCAGTCATCACCTTGCTCCTGGAGCTGCGTGCCTGTGACCAGGCCTGCTACTCCTCTTTCTTCTGGCGGGCAAACAGATCATCCAGCTTTTGCTCGTACGCGTGATAGCCAAGATAGCGGTACAATTCTTCGCGCGACTGCATCAGCTCCACCACATTCTGCTGCGTGCCTTCGCCTCGAATAGCCTCGTAAACCTTCAGCGCCGCCGCATTCATGGCGCGGTATGCACCGCAGCAATACAGAATGATGTCTACACCTGCGTTTGCCAGCTCATCGCGAGTCCAAAGCGGCGTCTTGCCGAACTCCGTGATGTTGGCGAGGATGGGCACGCCTGCCGCCTTCCGAAATTCTGCAAACTGGCCGAGTTCAGTAACCGCTTCCGCGAAAATCATGTCCGCACCGGCTTCAACGTAGGCGTGCACGCGTTCGAGCGCCGCTGTCAGTCCTTCGCTTGCCAGAGCATCCGTCCTCGCCATAATCACGAACGATGCGTCCGTGCGCGCGTCCACCGCTGCCTTGATCCTGTCCACCATTTCGCCGGTGGGGACGACTTCCTTGCCGGGCCTGTGCCCACAACGCTTCTGTCCCACCTGGTCCTCCAAGTGAACGGCGGCTGCTCCGGCCTTCGTCATGGATCGAATGGTGCGGGCAATGTTGAATGCGCCGCCCCAACCTGTATCGATATCAACCAGCAGCGGAAGGCTTGTCACGTCTGTAATGCGGCGTACATCAGTCAGCACATCGTCCATTGTGCTGATGCCGAGGTCCGGCATTCCGAGTGAGTTGGCGGCCACTCCGCCTCCAGACAAATACAGCGCGCGAAATCCTGTTGCTTCCGCCAGTCGCGCGGTATAGGCATTGATGGCGCCTGCCACCTGTAATGGCTTCTCTTCGCGCACGGCGGCGCGAAATCGAAGTCCGGCGGATTCATTTCCATGTGATTGCTGCATGTAATGCCAAGGCCTTGAGGCGCATGATAGCAGGCTTCACGGCAAGCCTTCCGTGTCCATGGCCCGCAATGCGACAATCATCGCGGTGAGACTTCTATCCAATTCCTGCGTCTCTCCAGAGGGAGAAACCACATGAAGCATCTACTTCTCGCCGCCAGCCTGGTTGCGGCTTCCTCACTTACCCTTGTTGCTCAACCGAAGGCGCCGCCCAAGAGTCCGGCAGAAACAGCCACTGCGACAATTGCCGGCAAGGAAATCTCCATCAAGTACAGCTCCCCGCGTGTCCGCGGCCGTGAAGGCCACATCTTCACCAACGACGGACTCATAAGCCACGATCCTCACTACCCCGTTTGGCGTGCCGGTGCCAATTCCGCCACGACACTGACGACCAGTGGCGACGTCAAGATTGGCAACCTGATGGTGCCTAAAGGGACCTACACGCTGTTTGTCGACATTTCCAATCCGGATGAATGGACTCTCATCGTCAATAAGAAAACCGGTGAGTGGGGCCTTGCCTATGACGGCTCGCAGGATCTTGGCAAAGTAAAGATGAAGATGAGCAAACCGGCAACTATGGTTGAGGACCTTAAGTACACCATTGATGCACATGGCAAGCACGGCACGATCACTCTTGCCTGGGAGAACCACGCGGCTTCGGTTCCCATTACCGCTGAGTAGGCTTTGATTTCAGGCGCGGGGCGGCGCTCTCTTCCGGGAATTTCCGCCCTGCGGCTACAATGGAGATGTTGGTCATCTCTTGTTGGAGCGTAGTTAAGACTGTGCCCCTTTATCCCTACCGCTGCACCGAGTGCGGCCATCGATTCGAGAAAATCCAAAGCTTTTCCTCCGCGCCAGAGACGGTCTGCCCCAACTGCGGTAAGGCTGCCCTGGAGCGTATCCTGACGGCGCCAGGCCTGCAATTCAAAGGCGCAGGCTGGTACATCAACGACTACTCGAGCAAGGGCTCATCGTCCTCGGAAAGTTCGACGTCCGGAACGACAGAAAAGCCGGCGTCGGACGCCAAACCCGCCGCAACGGAGTCCTCTTCGAAGCCTGCTGCCTCAGAAGCTGCCACCAAGCCAGCGGCGCCCTCCACTCCTGCCGCCTCCAACTAAGCCGAGTGCGCAGCCCAATCCGGAAACACCGTAAGATAAGGGCTGCGTATGTCGTTACTGGACCCCATTCCCTCTCCGGTTGAGAACGCCGATCTCGGCGCCCTTGAGTGGGAGCCATTGCTGGCCCTGGTCTCCGGCTATGCGGCCTCTTCAGTGGGTCGCGCGGCGGTGATTGCTTTGCGGCCCTCCTCGGATGGGGCCTGGATTACACGTCAGCATCGCCTTGCCGGCGAACTTCGGCTTCTGCTGGATGAGCAGGTCTCCATTGCGCTTGGCGGATTGTTTGACCCAGCAACTCTGGCCGCAAAGGCGCGCATTCCGGAGGCTGCTCTGGAGGCTGCGGAGTTGCAGGCCGTCGCACGGCTCGCGCACGACATCGCCGCCTGGCAGGCGCTGCTGCAATCACCACCTGTGCGATTGGTGGGCCGTCTGCCCGGCCTTGTTGAGATCTCTGCATCGCTTCCGCACAACCTCAAAATGGTTGCTGAGACCATCGACCGCACCATCCAGCCGGACGGCTCCATCTCCGACGATGCCTCGCCGGAGTTGCGCCGCATCCGCCGCGAGCAGGAGCGCCAGCAGCGTGCGATTGAGGAGTCGCTGCGGGCGGCACTGCGCAAGCTCTCATCGGAGGGTTCGACGCAGGATGACGTCATCACAATTCGCGGCGACCGGTTTGTGATTCCAGTGCGCGCGGAACTCAAGCGCCGCATTTCCGGCGTGGTGCATGGGGCGAGTTCCTCTGGCCAGTCTGTCTATGTGGAGCCGCTTGAAACCATCGAGCAGAACAACGAGCTTGTGCGGTTGCTTGAAGAAGAGCAGGCTGAGATTCACCGTATCTTTGTCGCGCTGACGCGGCAGGTTGGTGCGCATTCTGAGGCTTTGGTCTCGGGCGCGCGTGTGCTGGCGCTGGTGGATTCGCTGCTGGCGCGTGCACGCTTTGCGAAGGACTTCAGTTGCGTGGAGCCTGCCACGGCGAATGATCGACTGAGTCTTGGAGCGGCGCGGCATCCACTGCTTGAAAAGCATCTGCGGGCTGTTGGGGGTACGGTGATTCCGTTGACGCTTGAGCTCACGGAAGATCGCCGCCAGCTGATCATAAGCGGACCGAACACCGGCGGCAAGACGGTTACGCTCAAGACGGTTGCGCTACTGGCCATGATGGCGCAGGCCGGCATCCCGGTTCCGGCGGAGTCGGCCAGTTTCCCCGTCTTTACGGCGTTCCTGGCCGACATTGGCGATGCGCAGTCCATCGAGGCGGAGCTCTCGACGTTCTCGGCGCACATCGTAAACCTGAACCGGCTTGCCGGGCTGGCCGATGGGCATGCGCTGGTGCTGCTGGACGAGCTTGGATCGGCGACCGATCCCGATGAGGGCTCGGCGCTGGCCGTTGCTGTTGCGCAGCACTTCCTCGATGCGAAGGCGTGGACGCTTATCTCGACACACCACACGTCGCTGAAGGTGTACGGCGCGAATACGCCGGGCGTGCTGAATGCCGCTGCCGGTGTGGACGAGAGGACGCTTGTGCCCAACTACCGCTTGCGCATTGGCGCGCCGGGCGCATCGGCAGGCATTCAGACGGCAGAGCGGCTTGGGCTTGATGCGCGCATTGTGGCAGCGGCGCGTGAGCGGCTGGGCTCGCAGCACGTGGACATTGCGCGCTTCCTGGACAAGCTGCACAACGAGCTGGCCGCGCTTGAAGCCGCGCAGAAGACGGCGCGCGAGGAGCAATACGCGCTGAACCAGGAGCGGAAAAAGCTGGAGCGCGAAGGCGACGTGGAGGTGCGGAACCGCACGCGCGAGCTGGAGCAGAAGCTGGCCTCGCTGCTCAAGGACTTCGAGTTCCAGATGCGCGAGAATGTGCGCGCCATTGAGGACCGTGCCGCGCAGCAGAAGCTGAGCAAGGAGGCGGAGCGCCGCCTGAACCGGCTGCGCCGCGAGTTCCAGGAGAGCTTCAACCAGACCGTGGTTGCGCACCGCACGGGCGCGGACGTGGGCGATGTGAACGCCGCACCGCATGAGCTGCGGCACATTGCCGCGGGCGACAAGGTGCTGCTCAAATCCATGAACAAGGTTGCGGTGGTGCAGCGCGAGGTGGAGAAGGACGTCTTCGAAGTTGCGCTTGGGCCGATCAAGATGCGGGTGAAGCGCGCTGAAATGACGGCGCCACAGAAGCCGGCGGAGACGAAGCACGATCCTCTTGGGGCGGCGCGGAGCCAGCGCAATGTGCACGT
>JAGWSG010000198.1 GCA_028876335.1 Acidobacteriota bacterium | reverse complement strand
TGTAAAGCGGCGTAGTGGTAGCGAGCACTTCGAGCATACCTTCGAGTGGCATCCTTGATGGGCGAGAGCCTGATCGTTTCAGTCAGCCTGTGATTCTTTACTTTTGCTAGTATGTAAAGAGAGGTGAATCATGATGGAAGCTACCCTCAGCAGCAAAGGGCAGACCACGATTCCCAAGGCGGTTCGAGAGCGGTTGCAGATCAAGCCCGGAGACCGGTTCAAGTTCTTTTTTCATCCAGACGGGGTGATTCTTTTGCCGAAGATCCCAACGAAGCGCCTGAAGGGCAGCGTACCCAGGCTGGCGAGACCGGTTTCTGCGAAAGAGATTGATAAGGCCATTGAGCAAGGCGCTACAGAGAGATTTCGGCGGAAGAAATGATCGGGCTTGATACGAACGTTCTGCTGCGCTACCTGGTACAAGACGATCCGGCGCAGTCGCCCAAGGCAAGCGAGGTGATTGAGCGCCACCTGTCGAAGCAGAATCCCGGCTTTGTCAGCCTTGTGTGCGTTCTCGAAATTGTCTGGGTTCTTGGGAGTCTTTACAAGCGCTCACGCGCGCAGATTGCCGACCACGTTGAGATGCTGCTGGCGGCGGATACGCTTGAAGTGCAAAACGAGCAGGAGGTCTATCAGGCAGTGGTTGCGCTCAGAAACGGCGCCGGGACTTTCGAGGATGCACTGGTTGGCGCCCTGGGTGTCTGGCGAGGCTGCTCGGCTACTCTGACATTCGACCAGAACGCGGCTAAACGTCTTATGGGATTTCAGCTTCTTTAACTCATTTGTTTCCTGCCCCGCGGTCCCTTCAATGAACAGCTGTGAGCCGCGCAAGGGTATGAAAAGTGTAGCTTTCGGTTTGGCGACCATTCGGACCCTGATTAGATTCGTATCGCTCAATCCATTGCTATGCCGCGTAGTCTGAACTGCGGGGATAGGTCTCGATGGAAATCATTCACCATTTCGGTCTCAAAATTAGATCAGTTGCCGATGCTCGCGCATTTGCCAATTTAGGCGTCCATTTGGAATTGGGATCGGAGGGACAACCTGGATTCGGAGTCACAGGTTTCGATATTAGTGAGAACGATCCGCGGTGGTTTGAAGTGCAAAGGCTGGTGCAAGAGTTCAAGATTACTGAATTTGTGAAGACTAGATTTTCCGAGGTAGAGAATCGGTCAGCGCGCGTTTTGTGCATGTTTGCTTCCCTTCAAAAGGGATATCCGTCCGACGCAAGCTATCTTGATTTTCTGGCTGAAACCTACGATCTCGGAAGTTATTGCCTTCACTGCGGAGCGGGTCTGGTACAGGTACGGCCATTTCGAATCAAATCGTGGAGGAATTTGAACCGCACGGTTTGGCAACTCAACTGGGTCTTCGACGAATTTCTCGTGGCTCGCGAGATATGGATGGACGTGTTTAAGCCATATGGCATCGAATGCTGGCCGGTTCTGTCGGCCCAAACTGGCGCTGAGGTCGACTCAATTGTCCAGCTTAGAATTGTTCACGAAGGGCATCTGGACGCGACAGACTTCGCAACCATTGCATGCACTCACTGCGGGCGCAAGAAGTCTCCATTGAACCTGAGAGGGTTTGCTCCACTGCCCACCGTGGTTCCTTCGCCTATCTTTAAATCCTTTGATCTCTTTGGAAGCGGCGCGAATGCATTCCATCGTGTCTATGTATCAGGGGAACTGTTCAGCGAGATTCAACGCAAGGGTCTTCGCGGTCTCGACTTCTATCCATGCGGGCCGAGTTGAGCCAACAGTTGAATCGCTCTTCGAATCGAATTGTGGGCGAATCACTGCAAACCGGAAGTAACGTCAACTCTGAACTCCGCTTTCGCTGAGAATCGAACATTGGTGTAGCGAAGACTGTGCGCTCTACTTAGCGAACTGGCCTTGTCTCGGATTAAACGGGATCAGAGTGATTTGGCTCTTGCAGGCGGCGAGCTAGAAAATTGTCCAATTCCCGCTTGACCTGTCTATAACTATAGGGTTCAGAGTAGGTGAAGGACGATGATCACGGTGACTCAACTCGCCCGGCGGTGCGGTCTGAGCCGCACCGCTTTGCTCTACTACGAATCCATTGGGCTGATGGCCCCGCCGCAGCGCAGCGGCGGTAACTATCGCAGTTATACGGAAGCCGATGTTCAACGGCTCATGCAGATTCGCGCGTATCGTGACGCGGGTCTGAAGGTCGACGACATTCGCCAGCTTCTCAACGTTCGTTCCGATCGGCCTGCGACGGGCGCGGCCGCGGTGCTGCGGCGTCGATTGCTTGAGCTCGACGCCGAGATTGCCAGCCGCCGGCGCCATCAGCAGGCCATCCTGAAAATGCTGGAGCTGAAGGCTCTGGGGAGAAGAAAAATGATCAGCAAAGAAAAGTGGGTATCGATTATGAAGGGCTGCGGCTTTACGGCCGAGCAAATGGACCGGTGGCACGCGGAGTTTGAGCGCGCCGCGCCGGAAGAGCACCAGGAATTTCTCGAATTACTGCATATTCCTGCAGCGGAGATCAAGACGATCCGGGAGCAGAGCCGGAAGAGCGCGTAGAGCGTGAGTGGAAGCAAAAGGATAAGGCTCCCAACCTCAGGGGTTAAAACCCCTTCGTATGTGCGGCCTTTTCGGCACGACTAAAGTCGTGCCCTTTTACAAGGCCACTTGTGAAACACGTTCTGGCGAAAGAAAAATCCCCGGAGCATTTTCACTCCGGGGATTTGAGTTTTGGCGCGAAGCGCAGTTGCCTGGACGGCGAGTCCTAGGCCATGGCTTCCTTTGTCATCGGCTCGAACAGCAACTGGTTTGAGTTGCGGTCGGCGCTAATGCGGACGTGCGCGCCGTGGAGAATTTCGCCATCGAGAATTTTGATGGCGAGCGGGTCCTGCACCATGCGTTGCAGGGCGCGCTTGAGCGGACGTGCGCCGTAGGCTGCATCCGATCCGGCGGCGAGGATGAGCTGCCGTGCGGGTTCGGTGAGCTCGAGCGAAATCTGCCGGCTTTCGAGCAGCGTGCGGATATCGTTGAGCCGCAGATCGAGAATGGCGCTCAACTGCGCATTGCCCAACGGACGGAAGATGACCGTGTCATCGACGCGGTTGAGGAACTCCGGCCGGAAGTGCTCGCGCAGGGTACGCATGACGCTTTCACGGGCCTGGTCGAAATCCTGCTCGGTCTTGAGTGCTTCACCGGCGAGGAATGCCGCCCCCAGGTTCGAGGTCATGATGAGTACCGTGTTTTTGAAGTCGACCGTGCGACCTTTCGAGTCGGTCAGGCGTCCGTCATCCATTACCTGCAAGAGCACGTTGAAGACATCTGGATGCGCTTTCTCGATTTCGTCGAAGAGGACCACCGCGTAGGGCCGACGGCGAATGGCTTCGGTCAACTGGCCGCCCTCGTCATAGCCGACGTATCCGGGAGGCGCGCCGATGAGTCGGGCCACGGCATGTTTTTCCATGTACTCGCTCATGTCAATGCGCACCATCGCCTGCTCGTCGTCAAAAAGGAACTCGGCGAGCGCACGCGCGGTTTCTGTTTTGCCCACACCGGTTGGTCCGAGGAAGATGAACGAACCGATGGGGCGCTTGGGATCGCTGAGGCCCGCGCGCGAACGGCGGATGGCGTTGGCCACTACGGTCAATGCGTGATCCTGGCCCACGACACGCTCGCGCAGACGGTCTTCCATCTGGACAAGCTTCTTGACTTCGCCCTCGAGCATGCGGCTGACGGGAATGCCGGTCCACTTGCTGACGATCTTCGCGATGTCTTCTTCGTCGACCTCTTCCTTCAACATGCGCTGAGCACTGTCGCTGCCTTCCTGCACAGCATTGAGCTGCTTCAGTTCAGCTTCCAGTTTCGGAAGCTCGCCATACTGAATCTGCGCGGCGCGGTCGAGCTGGCCCTTGCGGGTCTGCTCCTCGGCTTCAAAGCGTTTGGCCTCAATCTGCTTCTTGAGTTCGCTCATGCGCGTGATGGCATCGCGCTCTTTTGTCCAGCGCGCGCGCAGGGCGGTGGTCTGCTCCTGAAGGGTTGCAAGCTCGCGCTCCACTTCCTGCATACGTTCGCGGCTGTTGGCGTCAGTCTCGCGCTTCAACGCGGCTCGCTCAATTTCGAGCGACGTGGCCTCGCGCTCCAGCTGATCAATCTCAGTGGGCACGGAGCCGATCTGAATTGCGAGCGATGCTGCTGCTTCGTCGACGAGGTCGATGGCCTTGTCAGGCAGGAAGCGGTCCGAGATGTAGCGGTGCGAGAGCGTGGCCGCGGCGACGATGGCCGAGTCCTTGATGCGCACGTTGTGGTGCGCCTCATAGCGCTCCTTCAGGCCGCGGAGAATGGCGACCGTGTCTTCGACGTTTGGTTCGCCGACGAAGACGATCTGGAAGCGCCGTTCGAGCGCCGCATCTTTCTCAATGTATTTGCGGTACTCATTGAGCGTGGTTGCGCCAATGGCACGCAGTTCGCCGCGCGCGAGGGCCGGTTTGAGCATGTTGCTGGCGTCGATGGCGCCTTCAGCAGCGCCTGCGCCGACGAGCGTGTGCAGCTCGTCAATGAAGAGGACGATCTGGCCGTTCGACTCCTCAATCTCCTTGAGCACGGCTTTGAGGCGGTCTTCAAATTCGCCGCGATACTTTGCGCCGGCGAGCATGGATCCGAGATCGAGCGAGATAACTCGCTTGTCTTTGAGCAGCTCCGGCACGTCTCCGGAGACGATGCGGCGGGCGAGGCCTTCGACGATGGCTGTTTTGCCGACGCCGGGCTCACCGATGAGCACGGGGTTGTTCTTGGTCCGGCGCGAGAGCACCTGAATGACGCGGCGAATCTCTTCGTCACGGCCAATGACCGGATCGAGCTTGCCACGGCGGGCGAGTTCGGTGAGATCCTTGGCGTATTTTTCGAGTGCCTGAAATTTTCCTTCCGGGTTCTGGTCTGTAACGCGCTGCGAGCCGCGCACGGCGGTGAGCGCCTTCAGAATGGCGTCGTGCGTTGCGCCCGCGGCGGCGAGAGCCTCACGCGCGGCATCGCCCTTCAGGTGGGCCACGCCCAGCAGAAGGTGCTCGGTAGAGACGTACTCATCCTTGAAGTTCTGCGCCTCACGGAAGGCCTGTTCAATGACCTTGTTGAGGGCCTGGCTCAAGCCTGGCTGCGCGGCGGCTCCGCCCACACGAGGCAGCTTCTCTTCGACCTGGTGCAGTTCATGCGACAAGCGCTCCGTGGGCACGCCAATCTTTTCAAGCACTGCGGGTATCACGCCTTCGCGATCTTCAATGAGCGCGAGCAACAAATGAACCGGCAACAGCTCGGGATTGCCGAGCGATGCGGCGCGTCCCTGCGCCTGCTCAACGGCCTGCTGCGATTTGACGGTAAGTTTGTCCCAACGAATAGCCACTGTGAACTCCTGTCTGCCGGCACACATCTGCCGGACACTTCTTTAGATGATCCAAACGCCAAAGGATCCATTTCTGCTTTGGTTCAGTCTCGATCAATTTTGATCTTGTCGCCGGTCGAGCCCGGCTTCTTCATCGCGGACCTTGTTCTTCGAGCATGTCCTGCCAGCCCAATGAGCAGCTCCTGCATTTGCGGCGAGATGGGCCTGCGCTCTTTGTCGTTCCTCGAGAAAGCGAGAATCCAGTAGACGAGCGTCGCGTCAAACGTGGCGACAATGGCCTCATTCAATAGACGAAACGAGAGGCCAAACTCCGGGTGCGACTTGAGTATTTCAATGACCATACTCGCCAATGAGTAAACGCCAAAGCCGGTGGCAACCTGCAGCTCTCTGTCGCCCATTCCAAGAGATAAGAGCCTGCTGCTAGCCGCCAGCGCAACGAAGAACAGGATGCGCGTAATGGACGTTGCCTGCTGCAGATCGAGGATCCAATGCAACTGTCTCGTCTGCGCTCCTGCGCCGGGTACAACGGCAAACCACCAGGCGGCTGTTCCCAGAAGAAGCAGGCCGATTGCAACTGCAGTGCTTGCCCGACGGGCCAGGCTGCTTCCAAGTGGTTTCAAGACCGAGTGCGCGACTTCAATCAAAACGCAAAAGACCAGGATCGAGTCGATGACTGTCTGAGTCAGGTAGATCGTGGAGTATGCTGCTCTCGAAACGTGGTTGAAGGCCAAGTATACGAGAGAATTGCTACTTACATCCCAGACGCAGTAGGCCGTGAAGATGGGAAGCCTTCGTTGCACACCCCTGTACAACAGCAAGCCAATCAGGCTTGCCTCGGTGACAATTCCGGCGAACCAAAGCACAACTTCTGTGCTCATTTTCAGAGGCCCTATCGCTTAGCACGTCGCGACCGGACGAGTTTACCAGCGAAGGCATAGCAATAAGGCAAATCTCTTGCGATTTCTCCTTATGTCAAAACGGTGCCGGAATTGAATTCATTCACGGAATTTCCGGCACCGATGCACTCACGCGTTCTGACGGTCGTGCTTATGCAGCCACGTTCACCTTGATCTGCTTGGGTTGCGCTTCAGGCTTCTTCTTCAGCTCGAGCTTCAGCACGCCGGCGTTGTACTTCGCGTCGACGTTCTCCGTGTCCACGGTTGAGGGCAGAGTGAAGGCGCGGAAGAAGCTGCCATAGCGCCGTTCAATGCGGTGGAAGTTTTCTTCTTTCTCTTCCTTCTCGAACTTGCGCTCGCCTTTGACGGTCAGCGTGTGATTTTCCACGCGGATGTCGAGGTCTTTCTCTTCGATGCCCGGCACTTCGAGTTTGAGAACGACTTTGGTCGCGTCCTCATAAATGTCGACTGCGGGCACAAAGCTGGCTGTGGTCAGCGGGCCTTCGGCCTCGGCGTAGTCGCGGAAGAGCGAGTTGACGCGGTTCTGCAGCGTCATAACGTCGCGAAAAGGATCCCAACGAGTGATTGCCATGAGTGTGTCCTCCAGATGAGTTCATTGATGTTGGCGGGGAGATGCCTCCCGGCCATTCATCCTGTTAGACAGAACTATAGCACAAATGATTCATAAAATATGAGCGTTAAGCACTAATATTTTTGAATATAACTATATAATCTTGATAAATAATGAGTTAATCGTGATTAGATGTGCTTTCTGGATGCTTTTGTGCTCAGGCCTGTACCGGATTTGGTGCGGTAAAGCGGGTGGATGCCCGTTGTCCGGAGGCTAGACGGGTAAGGGTGAGGACGGTGATGTCGTCGTCCTGGCCGAAGTTGACGGCGGCGTCTGCAGCCTGGCTGGCATCGGGCTGGGTGGCCATGAGTGAGTCGAGGCGGGAGAAGCTGAAGATTTCCCCGTTGGGTCCGCGTGCCTCAAGAAGTCCGTCTGTGTAGAGCGCCACTGAGTCGCCTTCCTTCATTTGTATCGATTTTTCGGGGTAGGTCATATCGGCCGAGATTCCAAGCGGAAGCGCGCCGGGGAGATCGATTTCCTGCTGGTTGAGGTAGGGAGCCGGATGGCCAGCACATGCCAGAACGCACTCACCATGGGGGGAGACGCGCATCGCGAGGCAAGTGGCAAACCCATACTGCATGCGGCCAAAGAGCCGGTTATTGAGTTCGGCGAGAACACCGGCCGGGCTTGAAGTGAATCGAACCGCAGTTCTCAACGCGCCGACTATCAGAGACACGGTCATGGCCGCTTTCAGCCCTTTGCCGCTCACGTCGCCAAGAATAATCATCGTGGATCCGGAGTCTTTTCCGTCGAGCGGAATGATCTGGAAGAAGTCGCCGCCGACCTCCTGCGCTGGCCGGTAGGCACTCGTTACGGCAAAGCCGGGCATCGAGGGCAACTCTTCGGGAATGAGCACCTGCTGCAATTCGCGCGCGCTCTTCATCTCCTGTTCAATCGTTCCCTGCTTCTTGCGATAGTCGGCCGACCAGTGAATCACCGCATAGACAATGGACAGGAACAGCAGCGTGCGGAGAATCAGCAATACGGAAATGCTGTTGCCCATGAACTGAAAGATTGGATTGGACATGGTTGCGCCAAGCGTGATGTGCGTAAAGCGGCAGCCCTGCAAAAGGATGTTCGAAGTGGAATACCAGGTGGCCGACGCGAAGGCGAGAATGGCCACGGCCCACCGGCCGGCATCGAGTTTCTTTCGCTTAAAGCGAGCCATCAGAATGAGCACGATGGGAAAAGCCTCAACCGGCAGGATGAAAAAGGTCAGAATTGCATCGAGAATGCCGAACGTCGCAGGGGTCAGGTTTGAGACGAACCACCCCAGCCCGCCATCCAGTGCGCCTGCGGGCACCGTGACCCAGGCGGCAATCCGCATCCAGCGCATCAGGCGCGGAGAGTTATCAAGCTGAAGCAGATACACCAGCAAAAACCACTGCGAAATCTCGCGAAACTGAATGGACGGTTGAATAATGGCCTGAAGAACTATTGACGAAACCTGCAACTGGAGGCCATTCAAGACCAATTCAACGATGGGCATGAAGCTGTATATGCCCACCCAGAGGAGCAGTTTCTGCTCTTTGTCGCGGAACCAGAAAGTGAGGCTGAGCAGCGCTACAAGCCCGTATAAGACAGTCAGCACAAAGCGAATCTGCGAGTGACGCAGCCATTGGTACTGGAAATTCGCTTTCAGGTGGGCAATTCCGTCGGGGCTGCCGATGGAGGGCGTACTCTCAAATCCGCCAGCGGTGCCGTCGTCGACCGAAGACAGCGGAATTTTGTAGATACGGAAGGCGAGCACTCCGCTGCGAATTGGACCGAGGTTGAAGGTTTGCGGAGCGACTCCGAAATAGGGCACGAGGTGTGGTGGAAAATCGCCGAACTGCGCTACCTTCTGACCATTCCAGAAAACCTCGTACAGGTCGTCAATGGTGGGGATATAGAGTGCGACATCCCCCTTGGTTCCGGGCGCGGTGGAAAGGTCAATGTGTTTGCGGTACCAGCCGTAGCCAGAAAAGTTGCGATGCCCCTGGGTGCCGAGCGGCGCATCGGCGGTGACTTGCTCCCATCCATCACGGCCAGCCGTATCGTCAATGCCGGGCTGCGCCCAGGCTGCGTCATCGCCCACGTGAAACTGCCAGGGCCCATCCAGCAAGGCCGTACCTTTGCCCAGGCCTTCAATCTTCTGCACTGGTGTTGACTGTGCATGCCCAGCAAAACCTGTAAAGAACAGGCAGCAAACCATAAAACCAAAGCAGAAGACAGCACGTACAAAGCCGCGCCGAATGCGAGTAAAACGCAGGATTGGCAGAAGCATATCGATGAGCATACGCTGCGCCTTGCAGGCGAGCCACGGAAATCTTCTGATTTTTGTCAGGTGGATCCAAGCACCCGTTCAAGTCTGCCCGCGCACCCTACAATAACCTTGCATGCACCTATGGTTCGCTCCGCTTAACTGGCACTGGATCTGGCTGATCGTTGCTGCATTTCTGGGCGGAACCTTGAATGCCGTCGCAGGTGGTGGATCGCTGCTTCTCTTTCCCGCCATGCTCGGCATGGGCATGCTTCCAATTCAAGCCAACGCCACAAATACTGTTGCCCTCTGGCCAGGACAGCTCACTTCCATTGCTGCGTATCGGGATGATGTGCGCAAGCACAAGAAGCTCGCCGTTCTGATGGCTTTCGCCGGGCTTGTGGGCGGCACCGGTGGGGCAGCTCTTCTGCTGCGCACTCCACAGCGTACCTTTCTGCATCTGGTGCCCTGGCTTCTCTTCACTGCGTCCACAATTTTTGCGGTGAGCGGGCCCATCTCAAAACGGATTGCGCAACGAAGTTTAAGTCGGGCCTCGCATGGAGAGCCCCACGGTACGAGCCGTCTTGCGGCGCTTGCTTGCTCTGTGACCGCCGTCTGTTTTTACATCGGTTATTTTGGAGCGGGCGCCGGGTTTGTCCTTATGACCGTGCTCGTACTGTTCGGCTATCAGGACCTGCATGAAGTGAACGCACTCAAAGTAGTGTCCACGCTGATGGCCAACGGCATGGCCTTCGTGATGTTTGTGGTCAACGGCCAGGTGGAGTGGCATTATTGCCTGCTCGCCATGGTGGTGTGTGGCATCGGCGGTTACACATCGGCGCGGCTGGCGCGAAAGATTCCCCAGCCTATTCTGCGTGGAGCGGTGGTCATATTCGGCTTTTCCATGTCGGCGTGGTTTTTCTGGAAGGTTGGATAGTTGCGGCAAGAGCCTGCCGTAATAGAGTGGTCCCATGCTCAAACGGCAAACAGTTTGCTTATCACTATTCATAATGTGTTTCGGTGTGGCGCTCTCTGCACAAGTGACACCTTCTGAAGCTGCGGCTCGTTACACCAATGCTCATCAACCTGAACTGACGCGTGAATTCCAGGAGTTTCTTTCCATCCCAAATGTCGCTGCTGATCCTGCGAGTCTTGAGCGGAACGCGTATTTCCTGCTCAACGCACTTCGCAGCCGTGGAGTCGATTCGCGCCTTTTGAGAGTCGCTGGAGCTCCGCCCGTCGTATTTGGCCAAATATTGACGCAAGGCGCGGAGCATACCATCGTCTTCTACGCACATTATGACGGCCAGCCTGTCACGCCCTCAGAGTGGACAATTCCGCCTTTTGATGCCACCGTCCGCAAAGTCGACGGTGAAGATCGGATCTTCGCGCGCTCGGCCGGTGACGATAAAGCGGCAATCTTTGCGCAGCTCACCGCGCTTGATGCGTTGAAGGCCTCTGCAATTGCTCTGCGCGCGAACATACGATTTGTCTGGGAAGGAGAAGAAGAGGCCGGGTCGCCGCATCTTGAGCAGATTCTCCAGACCAACCGTGATCTTGTGCATGGAGATGTCTGGCTTGTCTGCGACGGTCCTGTTGATCAAAGCGGTAAGCAGACTGTAGTTTTCGGCGCGCGCGGCGATACGCATCTTGAAATTACGGTCTATGGTCCGCACCACGGCCTTCATAGCGGACACTACGGTAATTGGGCTCCGAATCCTGCCATGATGCTGGCCCAATTGCTGGCCGGGATGAAAGACCAGAATGGCCGCGTTCTGATTCCGCATTTCTATGACGGCATTGCTCCGCTCTCCGCGGCAGAAAAGCAGGCCCTGGCTCACGCGCCGGTGAACGACAAGATGCTCATGGACGCTTTCTGGCTGGGACACACCGAGGGTGGTGGCGCGCACCTTCTCCAACTCATCAATGAACCCTCGCTTAATATCAATGGGCTTTCTTCGGCGCAAACGGGGCCTCACGCTGCCAATGTCATTCCGCCAACGGCGATTGCCGATATCGATCTTCGGCTGGTGGTCGGAATCGACTGGAAGGTTCAGCAGCAGCGTGTCATCGATTATGTTCGCTCGCGAGGCTATTTCGTCGTCGACCACGATCCGTCGAAACAGGAACTGACTGCGCACGCCCGTGTCGCAAAGATCATTTGCGATCCAGCAAGCTACAACGCCGTTCGCACTCCAATGGAACTCCCCATGGCGAAAGAAGTGATAGCAGCTGTCTCCAGCGCACGTGGAAGGGTTGTGCTGCTTCCCACAATGGGTGGCAGCGTTCCCCTTGGAGCCATGGAGCGCGCTGCCCAGACACGAACAATTACTGTGCCAATTGCCAATTACGACGACAACCAGCATGCAGCCAATGAGAATTTGAGGCTCCAGAACTTGTGGGATGGGATTGAGACAATGGCCGCGCTGATGGATATGCGCTAGTAGCCGCGGGTCGTCTTTATGACTCGTCAGACTAAACAAAGCCAATGACTTAGCTTCCGTTGCTGGCTTTGCCTCACAGGTTTTGTGGAACCAATTAAAATGGTGCTATGAGCCACGAGGGCATCCGCTTTGTTACCAAGGAAGAAGAACAGCGCTCTGCAGAAGCCAACAGGCCGCTGCCGCGTGAGGCAGTAACTCCCGCCAAGGTGCGTGTTCTTATCACTGAAGGAAAAGGCCTGGAAATAGACTGGCAGGATGGCCACAAGAGCTCGTGGAATTTTGCCTGGCTACGCGAAGCCTGCCCGTGTGCCACATGCGTGGACGAGCGCAAGCAGGAAGGCCGCAGGGCCGGCGAGCCTAAGTCCAAATCGACCGAACTGTTGCCCATGTACAAGCCACCGGCGAAACCTTCCGGCGCGCACATGGTGGGCCGCTATGCGCTGCAATTCAACTGGCTCGACGGGCATGGGGCCGGAATCTACTCATGGGATTACCTGCGCCGCCACTGCACCTGTACGGAGTGCATTCTGCAGGCGATGGAAACAACCGGCATTCCCAGCTAGCACGAAGAGAATCACGTAGTCATTCAGAATTGGCAGCCTGAGACTTCTCCAGTGCAGGCACGCCTTTTTCCTCGCTGTCCGCTTCCGTCTCGCTGGTGTGCTCCATCACTTCGCCAATCAGTTCGCTGAGTTGTTCACGTTTACGGTCGCTCATGTTGAGGAAGCGAATGCCGACACGGTGCGGATCGTAGATGGTCTGGGTCACGCCACCCAGTCGGAAGGGAAGCCCATGGAGTCGAAACTCGGTTTCCACGCGCCGGAAGATGCCTACCGGAAACCGCTCGATGGTTTGAATCAAACATCCACCAAGACTAAGGTCTATGATGCGGCCGCGCACATCGGCGGCAAGGTCAATCAAGCGGACGACGGCACCTGAGTCCACGTTGAGCCTGGGGTGTGCGCGACGCTCGCGCGGTGTGGCGGGGAGGGCGGCAGAGTCTGCGTCGCCAGGCGCGGCAGCAGGTAACGCGGAGTCATTAGTGTCGTTTAGTGATGGAGGCTCTGAGGCTCTAGGTCCCGGCTTCGATTCAGGAAGTGCGGATTCTGTGGCATTGGATTCAAAGATCGTTTCCGCTTCCTGTTCTTCTTCAGGCGCAAGAGCTGCTTCGAGCGCGGCCTGTTCCTGAACATCGCTTATCAACTCGGCAAGCGCAGCGATACGGCGTTCGGACATGTCGACGAAGCGAATCCCGATTACACGATCACCGTCGGTCCATTGAGTGACGCCGATGAAGCGCTGTGCCACGCCGCACACCTGAAAGTTGACCTCCACGCGCACGAGTGTGCCCGCGAGAAACTTCTTGTTCATCCGCAGTCGGCAGCCGCCCAGGCTCAGATCCTCAATACTGCAAGCCAGAGGCGCGCCCTGGTTCAGCAGTATGAGTGAGGCATCTACTTCTACGCGGCAGCGGTTGGCGTTGCGGCGCTCTCTCTTCTGCTTGACTGCGGGTGCCGTGTTCGTTGTATCGGTCTGCACTATAAAACTCCCGGTCTGGCGGCCGGGAGTTTTGAAGACCGGACCGCGTCAGTGCCCGCTGGACGATTCCCAGGGCCGGCTTGCGCGATGATCCGCCTCTTGACGGCTCTTAAGCCGGTCGTAAAGGTAGACATCGCTGGTGGTGCCCAGCGACTCGTTATAAAGGCTCACGCCGCCTGTGGCTTGCGTCAGCTCTTCATGAAAGGCATGAATTGCCTGCAAATTGCTTGCCGTAGCCGG
>JAGWSG010000197.1 GCA_028876335.1 Acidobacteriota bacterium | reverse complement strand
CCTCTTCTTTTTGCGCTAGAACCAGTGACCGATGCTGACGAAGATTTTACGGCGACCGGCATCACCCACGGAGCCTCCCACCGTAATTGTGCCAACTGGTGTGGCCGCAACGAAGCCTGCAACTCCATCCTGACGAAGGAAGGATTTTTGATCAGGTGACCAGACTTCGCCCGCTTCATACCCAATGACCGCATAAAGGCCCTGACCCAGACCTGTGGGCAACGCTGCCAGTCGATGCATGAAGCCGGCGCGCGTAAGCACAGTGTCCGTGCCGCGATACTCGTCAAACGAAGAGGCCGAGAGTCGCAAAGGGCCGCCGAGAGTGAAGCGGAATGGCTCTGCGACTTTGGTGCGCAGATATGAATTCACGTCTGCTCCGATACCGAGAATATTCTTCTCTCCAATATGGTGCGTGCGGGAGAAGGATGCCTCGATGAGTGGCGCATTGTCACTGGCAACCGAGTGATAGAGAGCGCCGGCTGCGAAGGAGAGACGAAGAGAGTCAGGCGAGACACCCCCACTCGCGGCCCTGTCGAGAGTAATTCTCATGAGCCCCTTCTGGCCGGTTCCATTGAGATCGGGACCACCGCCCGTTCCCGTTTCAAGACGCCAGCGCGTGTTGATTGCACTCCAATCGGCGGAAAGCTGAAGAGAGTTGCCGATTGTCCACCCAGCGCGAAGGCCCACGACGAGATTTTGCTGGAAGCGTTCTGCAACACGTTGTTGATTGGACCAGATGTAAACCGGTTGACGCAGAATTTGGCCTCGCGGCTCAACGAAAAATCCTGAAGGAGTTAGCAGGCGGTAGTACTCGCCATCCAATTCCGTAAGGTAGCCTACACGCGCATTGGCGCGCAGTTCTGAACCGAACCCACCAAGGCCCTGATCGACGAGACGAAAGTTGATTTCTCCACGCGTGATGTTTGACGTGGATGCTGACGCTGAAGGCGCGATGCTCAAAAACGGTGGACCGCCTTGTGCTCTGGTGAGGTGTACAAGCAGGTCAGATTCTTTTGACTCTGCCGATGCGAGCACAATGCTTTCGTAATTTGCGTTGTATTCACCATCTGCCTGCACATTGACGAGACTCTTCTGCGCGACAGCAGCAGTAAGCGGTTTGCCGACGTGTGGTTTGAAATCGTGATTAACCTCGCGCGCCGCGCCGGGGTCGCCACCTTCTACATGAACTGTCGCCAGCATACCGGGAGCGGGGCGTTGACGGGCCGCACGCGCGTCAAGATAACTTTGCCAATCACCTTCGGACAATGCATAGCGCAGCAATTGAGAGCGATGCGCCTCGGCAGCTTGGTAGCCAACGTCGATTAACTGCTTCCCTTTGTCGTAATCAGTGGACGAGAAACTTGCTGTTGGAATATCAAGCACGATGTCGGCAAGTTTTTTGGATTTATCTTCATTGAATGCGACACCAGCGGAGAATGCCCGGTTGAGCACGTTCACGATTGAATCCATATCGGAGGGCTGCATCTTACCTAGTTCCAAATGCACGGCAATGACAACCTCAGCGTGCAATTGGTCCCGAAGGACTCCCGTAGGCAGGTTGTCGACAATACCGCCATCGACAAGGTAGTCGCCGTCAGGACCTTTCACGGGTGGGAAGACACCAGGGATGGAGACCGAAGCACGCACTGCTTTGGAAAGAGATCCTGAGTGGAAGACATGAGGCTGAAATGTACTCAGGTCTGTGGCAACGCAGCGAAACGGAATCGGCAGGTTATCGAAATCAACGCTGGAACTGTTGTAGTTGAACAATTCCTTGTTGAGAAACTCATTGAGGCCATTGCCGTCGAGAATTGCATTGCGCAGGCCGAAGCGGTTCTTCAGTCCAACGGTCACAACCGCGGGAAAATCGCGTCGATCCTGACGGCGGCGAAAACTTGCGTTTGAATAGGGCGTCTGGAGGCTGAATACGGAAGAGATGGCGTCACCGGTGGCGAGCCGGCTCAGTTCTGCTGGGGATTTGCCTGAGGCGTAGAGTGCGCCGATCAAAGCCCCCATGCTGGTTCCGTCGATTCGGTCGATGGGGACGCGATGTTCCTCCATCCACTTGAGCACGCCGATGTGCGCCAGTCCAAGGGCGCCACCGCCTTCGAGTGCGAGTCCGATGACGGGACGCTGCTCCGATTGTTGTGCGAACGCGAAAGGTACCAATACGAGAATCAGCGCGAGGATCTTGAGTCGAGGGAACATGGGCATCTCTACCACCTGAAGACAAGGACAATTCAGTCTTCGACGATAGGATACGGCGCGAACAACCATGGCGGGAGATGAACGAACAAAAGCCCCCCAGCGTTGGAGGGCTTTTGTGTTGGCAACCGTGAAGGGCGGAACTACTTCGACGGGACAGACGTGAAGAGTTCGTGCCGGCGTCCCGGTTCTGGTTTCGGCTTAGGCTTGGGAGCCTTCTTGGTTTCTTTTTTGCCCTTGTCCTTATTACCCATGAAGGAAAGCATGACACAAAAGAAGAGCGGCGGGAAGTGAGATGCTCCCGCCGCCCTATTTTGCTATGGTTTACGTTGTCTCATCGCCGGACGGATACCTTTTCCGGCGGCTGGAAGCGGTCTTACTTGCCATCCACTGCAGTGTTCTGCAAGTGGTCGTGATTCAGGATTGCGTTGAAAACCAGGTTGTAGTCGCCAATGGTCTCACCGCGGTAGATGGGATTATTGCCGAAGAGCATAACAGTGCCACTGCCCAGGTGGGCGTTTACAACGATGGCGTGTTCTGCGATCTTGTCTGCCTTGGACAATAGACCGTCCAGCAGCAAGTCCTTGTTGTCATCAAAGCGCAGGACAACCTGTGGACGAAGCGCTGCAGGAATCACATCGAAGTTATTCCTCATCTGGTCCTCATTGAGCTTCTTCGCCTCCCAGGGTTTAATCTTCTGCAAAGGCTCTGGCTCAGTTATCGGCCTTCCCTGCGGAACGTCGCTATCTTCAAGGCTGCCGCGGCCTGTGGGGCGCTCAGCGTAAGGATCCATCAGCATGCGTTCACGCGCACGGCCCACTGTGTTGCTGATATTAAAGACCATGCCGTTCGCGCTGATGACCGGTAGCTTCTCACCGTATCCATAGGCGACTGGGTTATTGCGATCTACGAAGACCGAACTGAGCACGCTACCGACGACCTTTGCATCACCTTTTGGTGCGACAGAAACACCAGGAGCGAGACCGGTGTCGATGGCGAATTGAGCTGTATCTTCGCATGTAATGAGCAGCCCTCCGTCCTCAACGAACTTCTTCAGATGTTCAAGACCGTCGTAACCTAGGCCGGGGCGCATGTCGTCTGTTGAATCGATGCGTCCCAGATTTGGTGTAAGTTCGGACTTCTTCCATGGCATTGGATTGTTCCAGCGTGGCAGTCCATCGATAATCTGCTGCGTGCTGTTGCGACCCACCGGCGCGAAGATAATTACGTCATATTTCCCGCGGAGGTCGGCTTCCTTTGCTGCCGTTTGCGTGCTGATGTAGTCAAAGGGAATCCCGGCCGTGTCCAGCGCATACCGCCACCAGCCTTCGGTTTGGGTCGCCAGCCATGTGTGCATCACTGCGATGCGCGGCCCAGTGGCGGTGTGCGTGGGAACTTCAGGTTTCACGCTGAGCGAAGTTGCGTTGAGTGCGAGATCATGCAGCGCGGACTTGAGAGTGGCCTCGTTTATGCCGCTGATGAGTAGCGATCCGGCGTCAAAGTGCGCTTCGCCTGCATCGAAGGGCTTTTCTGCAATTTCAATTTTTGCCCCCTTCAGCTTGTAGGCAAGCGAGAGGAGAGTAGTCTGGCCAGTGTTGGCGACAGCAACAAGTGAACCGCTACCGGACAACTTGCCTGCGAGTATTGAGGGATCTGTAAGTGGCTGCATTGCAGCTTTCAGAATCGAAGCATCCGTCACGCGTACGGTCTTCACGTTGAACAGATGCGTGAAGGACCAGCCTGTGTCGTCATAGGGATGCTTTTGCGGATCATCGGGAGCCCAGAATTGCCGGTCCAGCAGTGCATCAGCGATGCGCGCATAGGGTTGATCCATGCGGATCACGATGGAACCAGCAGGGAACGTCTCCTCGTGCGGTTTGTCCGTACGCTTCTTCCCAGGGACCTCTGCTTTGGTTTCGGCGGTGAGCTGCTGAATCTCTACATGCTGGCGCTTGAGCACATCGAGAAGCTGCACTGTGCGATTGGTCTGGGCCGCATCTGGCGGAATCACGTAGGCAGCAGGACCCTCGAGCGTGGGTTTCTGAATTGAGCGCTTGCTCTTGATGTAAAAGTCTTCAAGGAAGTGCTGTGTATGTTGCGAGAAATACGAGAGCGTGGTGAGCAGCGCAGTTTCTTCGTAGTTGTTGTTATCGCGCTGTGACCAAACAACCACGGGAAGTGGAGGATTCTGGCGGTACCAGGTGCGCGAGTATTCTTCCGGATCGAGAATGCGCTTCTCGGTATCCGCGCCGCCATTGCCAAAGGTTTCGTAGAGCCTGCTAATGCCGTTATGCATCGCGGCCAGGAACATCAGATAGCCTGGGCTCCAGGTGTCGAAGTCGCCATGCGTGAAAACACCCGGCATTCCGAAGCTCTGCATCTGCGAAACATTGTTCCAGCCAATTTCCGCCCACTCGTCGGCCAGCATGGGGTCTACCCATGCGTTGTAAGGTCCGTCACCCACGGTGTTGTCATAAAGGAATGGCACAGACTCATGCAGATCATGAAGCACCTGCGCATGCCAACCAATATAGGTGTTGAGGACGTTGCGAGTGAGGTCAAGAGTCATGCCCATAGCATCGCGATTATTGTCGTGCGCCACGTAGTGGCCCCAATAGAGAAGGTGGGGCCATTTCTCATCGGGATGCGCGCGGTGCCAGCTATAGATGTCGACCATGCGGTCGCGGCCATCCACCTCCACAACAGGTGTGATCAGCACAATCATGTGCGAACGGATGAATTTGATGTACGGGGAATCATCCACTGCAAGTCGATAGGCGAGCTCCATCAGTGCTGTCGGCGCGCCCGTCTCAGGTGAATGGATGGTGCCCGTGATGTAGTAGACGGGCCAGGATTGTGAGACGAGTTCGCGAGCCTTGGCGTCATCCATGCCGATCGTACGCGGGTCGGCAAGCTGCGCCAGTCGAGCGTCGTTCTCCTTGGCCTTGGCCAGCAACTCGGGGTCTGCGATGGCGGCAGCGATTTGCTCACGACCTTCCTCGGTGTGACCAATGGTGAAGACCTTCACACGCGGACTGGCCGCTTCAAGCATGCGGAAGTACTTGTACACGTCTTCCGCATAAGGCAGCATATTGGGCGCGCCGGAAACGTCACCGAGAACTTTTTCCGGCGTGGGCACGGTCTTTGAGGCAGGCAAATAGTTCACCAGCGGCGATAGGAACTCGGGCGCTGTGGTGTACTTGCGAATCTGATCCGTATAGTGCTGATCGATGGACTGCTTGGGATCGCGTGCGTAATGATCACCTAATGGCGGGGCGGCAATCTGCGCCGAGGCGCAGATGGTGGATGCTAAGAGAATGGCAAGGCAAACAGATTTCATGGTCCTCAACTCGGAATGCGCGTACTGGCGCACGCGGCATAGGTTTGGAAACAATATGTGGAACGGGAGCGCCAATTAGTGACTGAGCGCCCGCGTGAACCGATAGAACCGCTCACGCAATACGCATTGACTGACCTATATGCAGCAACTATACGGCGCGAGGGAAGCTTTGCCCAATAGGGAATCCACTGGAGAAGACGGCGTTTGCAGCAAAAAAGACGCCGGTCACGAAGTGAGGCCGACGTTTCAGTTGTGATGAACTGTGGCGGCAGTTAAGCAGGCATTATCCAGTCAGGTCGTCCTGGAGAGGTTAAGCACTCGGACCGGTTTCTCAGATTGCGCAACCTGGGCGAGGATTACCAGGCGATTGGATACTTTCCCCAGGTTTGCTAAGGCGAGTAAGTTTCTATGCGCCGATTGCACAATATGAGGGGGAAAATATGTCGGAATCTGAATCGGAGACATCGGCACAAACTTGGTAGGTAAGGGCAAGGCCTCTTTGGTTGCATGCCGAAGAGGCCTCATCGTGGCAGCGCCATGACGTGCCCAGTGTGTGAACTCTACTTGCCGGAGCTTGGCCCCACCAGAACTCTTTTCGGTGCCGAGAGCTTTGCTTCCAAACCAGTGAGTTTCAGATTCATTGAAAGCACTTCAGGCTTGTTCCGGTCCATTGCCTTAAAGCGGATGCGGAATTGATGTTCGAAGCGGGAGCGCAGGTCCTTGAAGTATGGCGCAAAGGACACCGGATTGCCGGTACCCTGCCAGTAGCTATAGCCCCCCGTCGCATCGGTCACCTGGAGCAATAGGCTCTGTCCGCCCAATGCGTAAGATGAATCGTCTCCGATACCGCCTCGGTTGCTCCAATAGATTGAGTACACGGTAAGACCGGAGCGAATCGAATCATTGATGGCGGCCTGTACGTACTGGTCATCCGGGTTATATCGCGGCTCGTAATTGTCAATTCCATCGGAGATCATAATGACCTCTCGACGTGCGTTGGGATTGCTGGAAGGCCAATGCTTAGCCAGGTCGGACAGGCAGAAATAAGGACTGCCGCTGATGCCGGCGGGCCCCGGTGGAATCCGAAGGCCGGCGATAATCTGTTTGGGATCGGAGGATAGCGGAACGGAGAATACAGCCCTTCCGTTCTCCATATACGCGATGGCCATTTGGGTACTGGAAGGCAGTTCCTCGGCGAAGTCCTTGATGTACTGAAACTGTGTGGCGAGGCTTCCGTGTGCGCCGCTGTCGATAAGAACAACCACTTCAAGTGGGCTTTCCTCACCACGGGCATGGGTCACAGACGTGATTTCGGTAGTTTTGCCGTTGATTTTCAGATGCATGCTCTGCGGTGAAGGAGACACAGGCGTCAACTCGGGTCCGGATTCGGGCAGTATGGTGACTAAAGCCTGACCGGATTCAGGCGTTGAAGGGGTGGCTGAAAAGGCCGGGAAACTCACGGCAAGAATGCTTGTAGCCCAAAAAGCAGCCAATTTTAACGATTTCATTGTCGTACCTCCCGCAACGCACTTTTTGCATTCCGAAGAGCCAATGGAATCTATTCGGGCTATTGCGCGTCACTCTACTCGTATATTTAGATGGGATTTCCTGCAAAAGGGTGTTTTCGCGCCCTTGAAATCACATGCCTGGTGTTGCATTTCCGTCAGGTTTTCGATAGCATTTGAAAATGCGCCTGAAGTGTGTCTTCGGGCGGTCATTACTACCACGGTATTTGAGCGTGATTGCGTGGCAGGGCACCGAGCAACATCGCCCGCGCGGCAAGCGCTCCCTGCAAAGCGGGGCTGGCAAATGCGGTGGGAGACGAGGGAAGAATGGCTAAAGTCAGCAAGAATATTGCGAAGGCGCGCGCCGCTGTGAACAAGCCGGCATATCCGCTGCCTGAAGCAGTGACCCTGCTCAAGCAGGTCAAATACGCAAAATTTGATGAGACTGTGGACCTGACCTTGCGGTTGGGTGTGGATACGCGTCACGCCGATCAGATGGTGCGTGGAACGGTGGTTCTGCCGCATGGTTTGGGCAAGACGAAGACGGTTGCCGTAATTGCAACCGGCGATCGCCAAAAAGAGGCGCAGGAAGCGGGCGCGGACTTTGTGGGCGGCGAAGAGATGGTCGACAAGATCCAGAAGGAAAACTGGACCGACTTCGATGCCCTGATTGCGACACCCGACATGATGCGCGTGGTGGGTCGTCTTGGTAAGGTGCTCGGACCGAAGGGTCTGATGCCGAACCCCAAAACCGGTACGGTGACTTTGGATGTGGCGTCCGCCGTGAAGGAGATCAAGGCGGGTAAGGTGGAGTTTCGCGCCGATAAGACCAGTCTTGTGCATGTTCCGGTGGGCAAACTGAGCTTCGATGAGCAGAAGCTGATCGACAATGCGACCACGGTCATTAATTCGGTAGTCCGTGCGAAGCCTTCGGCGGCCAAGGGCAAGTATGTCAAGAGCGTTACGTTGAGCTCGACAATGGGTCCCGGAGTGCCGCTGGATGACGCAATTATCGAGGCGGCAGGCAAGCACTAAGCCGGAGATCAATGAACAGGGTTCAGTGATCGGCGAGAGTGGCAAGATAGGCTGCTTTCGCAAAGTAAGGATCTAAGCCCAGTGGGGCAGAAGAACGGGTCGGTTGCTGTAGGGGCTTTCAGGGTTGAATGAGTTGCCTCTTTTCAACTGACTAATGTGCGGAGCACACAATGGCGATTTCAAAGGCGAAGAAGGAAGAAAAGGTTCTGCAGTTGACAAAGGAGCTTGAAGGCTCAACGACTGCAATTATCGGCACGTTTGCCAAGTTGACGGTTGCTCAGGATTTTGAGCTTCGCAAGGTTGTCCGCGAGGCCGGCGGCAAGTACCGCGTGGTGAAGAACAAGCTGGCTCCTATTGCGGCCAAGGGCACGCAGATCGAAGAAGCGTTGAAGGGTCTGAAGGGTGTGAGCGCGGTTGCGTTTACCTCGGGTGATCCGGTGGCGCTGGCCAAGGGCTTCTCGAAGTGGGTCGGCGACAACGCCGAGTTTCAGTTCAAGCTGGGCATTGTGGATGGCAAGCTGCTGACAGTTGAAGACGTCAAGGCGCTGGCCAGCATGCCGGGTAAGGATGAGCTTTACTCCAAGCTGCTGTTCCTGATCAATGCTCCGGCGCAGCGGTTGGCTACGGTACTGAATGCTACCGGGCGCGATCTGGCAGTGGTTTTGGGCCAGGGCGTGGAGAAGGAAAAGTTCGCTGCGGCGTAATTGGCTGTCGGCGGCGGCTTTTCAAGAATAGGTTTTGGTAGTAGGGCGGGCTGGAAGTGCGCAGGTCTGGCGCATCGGAAACTTCGATCCTGAGGCTGCTACCGGGTAATAACAACACGGATTTTTGATTGGAGAACAAGACAATGGCGGATCTGGCACAGTTGGAAGAACAGATTGTTGGCCTGAGCCTGCTGGAAGCAGCGGCTCTGGTGAAGAAGCTCGAAGAGCGTCTCGGCGTTTCGGCGGCAGCGGCGGCTCCAGTAGTGGTTGCCGGCGCGGCTGGTGGCGGCGCAGCAGCTCCTGCGGCTGAAGAGAAGACTGAGTTCGAAGTGATTCTGAAGGACGCGGGCGCGAACAAGATCAATACCATCAAGGCAGTGCGTGAAGTTACCTCGCTCGGCCTGAAGGAAGCCAAGGACCTAGTCGATGGCGCGCCGAAGGCTCTCAAGGAGTCGGCGACCAAGGATGAGGCCGAGGCCATCAAGAAGAAGTTCGAAGGCATCGCGACCATCGAAATCAAGTAGTGGCAATCAACTTGCAAGGCAGCCCAGGACGCGTTACGATAATCGTTGCGCGTCTTTCTGGCCTCCATCCGGTTTTCTACCGGTAGGGTCTGGATTTTTAAGGGCGTGCCGAGCAAGTGATGGCAGGGCGCCGGGATAACGTTCCAGAGGATGGCCAAGCGTCTGGAAAACGGGTTTCGGTTCGGGTAAGTGCCTTAGAGTCAGCGGAATAATTAATTATCCGCGGACGAGCGGCGAGTGACTGGCGGGCAAGCGCAGAAGCGTATTGGGAAAGTCGAGAGCAGGACAGGAGAATTCGGAAGGGGGCACTGGCATTCAGCCACGCTCGTGAGGCATTGCGTCTTCGCGGGCTTTTCGTGTCTTTCCGGGGTGGGTAAGCGGAGTTTGGCGGAATCCGGTGCGCATCCAATAGATAGTAAGCGGGCATAGGCAAGGTCATCTTTGGGCCGCCGATTGAGCCCGGCTCTCCTCACCGCGCCGAATGGGCGCTCTTTCCCAGGCCACTGCAACTTCCGCAGTGCGCCGTCGCAGTCCTGACTGGCAGGGCAAGCGGCTTGGCTGGTTTCCCAGGCGAAGGTAGCTCAATTCGGGCTCCGGAGCAAGGGGAAGCCATTGTGGGCGACAAACGGTTCGCCCATGTTGAATTGGCAGTTCGACGGTATTACGCCGGCGCCCAAGAGACTCAGGTGCCGGTCCGGTGTGGCTCAAGCGAGCAATGCCGGCGAGATGAGCCTCAGGAGTGAAGCATGTCTAACGAGAAACGCGCGATTCGCAGCCGGCTCGATTTTTCCAAGATTCCCACCGCAACGCAGATTCCGAACCTGATCGAAGTGCAGCGCCGCAGCTACGAGCGCTTTCTGCAGATGGACAAGCTGCCCAACGAGCGCGATGACTCGGGCCTGCAGTCTGTGTTCGTCTCGGTCTTTCCGATCACGGACTTCCGCGGCATCTCGCAGCTGGACTTTGTCGATTACTCAATTGGCAACTGGGAGTGCAAGTGCGGCCACCTGAAGGGGCTCCATCACCTGCGCACCGCCTGCGTCAATTGCGGCGCCATGGTGATTACTGACCCGTTTCTTCCCGGCGATGTGCTTTGCCACAAGTGCGGCACCTACAACAAGAACACTCCGGACTTCTGTAACAAGTGCGGCGACCCTGTGGGCCTGCAACTGAAGTATGACCAGCAGGAGTGCGAAGAGCGCGGTATGACGTTCTCCGCGCCGCTCAAGGTCACCGTGCGCCTGACCATCTACGACAAGGACCCGGAGACCGGCAACAAGACCATTCGCGACATCAAAGAGCAGGAAGTCTTCTTCGGCGATATTCCGCTGATGACGCCGAACGGCACCTTCATCGTGAATGGCACCGAGCGCGTGATTGTTTCGCAGTTGCACCGCTCGCCAGGCGTCTTCTTTGAGACGGCGAACAACCGCACCTACTTCCTGGGCAAGATCATTCCCTATCGCGGATCGTGGGTGGAGTTCGAGTACGACCAGAAGAACACGCTCTATGTCCGCATCGACCGCAAGCGCAAGTTCCTGGGCACCATCTTCCTGCGCGCCCTCGGTCTGCGTTCGGATGAAGAAATTCTGAAGACCTTCTATACGGTCGATCAGATTCAGATTGCCGACGGCAAGCTGTTCTGGACCGTGCAGCCGGACACGGTGAAGCACACCCATCTGCAGGGCGCCAAGCCTGCGCACGCCGTCACCCACAAGGGCGAGGAGATTGCGCACTCGGGCCGCAAGATTACGGCGCACGCGCTCAAGTCTCTGCGCGCTGCTGGCGTTCAAAAGGTGGAGATTGAGGCCGCCGAACTCGACGGCTCACTGACCGCTGCGGATGTGGTTGATACGGCCACTGGTGAAGTCATCGTGGAAGCAAACACGGAACTGACCGCGGATCGCCTGCACAAGATCATGGCCGCCGGCGTCTCCAGTGTCGAGGTCTTCTTCCCTGAGCGCGATGACGTAGGCAACATCATCACAAACACGCTCAAGCGCGATTCCGTGCACAAGCCGGAAGAGGCGCTGATCGAAATCTACCGTAAGCTGCGTCCCGGCGACCCGCCGACGCTGGATACGGCGACTGCCCTGTTCGAAGGCATGTTCTTTGACTCGCGCAAGTACGACTTCTCGCGCGTAGGTCGTCTGAAGTTCAACATCAAGCTCTACGAGAATCAGGATGCAACTGGTCTCGATAACCGCACGCTGACGCCGGAAGATTTCTATGCGACCATTCGCTACCTGCTGAAGCTGCGCAAGAACATTGGCGTGGTCGACGACATCGATCACCTGGGCAACCGCCGTGTACGCGCCGTCGGCGAGCTGATGGAGAATCAGTTCCGCATCGGTCTCGTGCGCATGGAGCGCGCCATCAAGGAAAAGATGAGCGTCTATCAGGAGCTATCGACGGCAATGCCGCACGACCTGATCAACGCCAAGCCAGTAATGGCGGCCATCCGCGAGTTCTTCGGTTCGTCGCAGCTTTCGCAGTTCATGGACCAGACCAACCCGCTGTCGGAAATCACGCACAAGCGCCGCCTCTCGGCGCTCGGTCCCGGTGGACTTTCACGTGAGCGCGCGGGATTCGACGTCCGCGACGTCCACCACAGCCACTACGGCCGCATCTGTCCGATCGAGACGCCTGAAGGACCGAACATCGGTCTGATCGGCTCACTGGCGACGTATGGTCGCATCAACGAGTACGGCTTCATCGAAACGCCGTATCGACGCGTGCTGCGCCAGGTCGAAAACAAGCCGGAGCAGCTCGTCGGGCAGTTCGTCCGCACCGAGCTGAAGAGTGAGGATGGCAAGGTCGTT
>JAGWSG010000196.1 GCA_028876335.1 Acidobacteriota bacterium | reverse complement strand
TGAGAACGTTGCAAGAGTATCTTCGGCAATGTCTCGGTACTCCTTGCGCCCGCTAAGTGCTTCCAGCCGAAGAAACGCCGAAGCTGCCGTCGGATTTCCCGCAGGCGTTGGCGAGTCCTGCAGCGGCCTGCGCCGTGCGGTCAGCGCGCCCAGCGGCGCCGCACCTTCCGCCGGAAGCTCCGTGTCGCAGAACGCTCCGGCAGTCCGGTCAAAGAACCTGGCAATCATCGCGTCGGCAAGCGAAACGGCAGCTTCATAGAAGCGCATCTCTCCAGACGCGAGCCAACCATCGATGCACGCATGCACCGTGAACGCATAATCGTCCAGCGTGCCGGCAACTCGCTCCCCAGGCAGGGCTGCATCGTGATAATCGATCACGTGATAGAGATTCGCGCCACCATCCCACGCCTCAGCCAGCAGACGCGAGAGGGTGCGTAGTGCAAAGTCCCGCTGCGGCTCCAGCCGCATCACGGCGGCCGCTTCAAGATAAGCTGTCACCGCCATCGCATTCCAGCCGGTATACAGCGTGCGGTCAATGAACGGAGTTGGACGCAGCAGGCGCGCGGCCAGCAACTTCTTCCGCGCCTCTCCGATCAAAACCTTCATGGACTCCACGGTCTGCCCTTGCGGCAAACTGTTGCGCGCCGAAAGTTCTTCCACGGTGTACTTCACGTGCAGCACATTCTTCGCGGGGTTGTGGTGCATGTCGCCCAGCTCGCCGATATCCCAATAGAGCGAGGCTGCATCCAGCTCTTTCGCATCCAGAACAGCCCTCGCCTCTTCAAGCGTCCACGTAAAGTAGTCCCCGTCGTCATCCAGATCAATATCCGCATCCTGCGACGCATAGAACCCGCCTCGTTCACGGTCTGTCATGGTGCCGTCAAGCCAGCCAATAATCTCCCCCGCTGTCTCAAGAAAATCCTGCCGCGCGTAACTCTGAAAACCGTGCACGTAATTCCGCAGCAGCTCCGTGTTGTCATAGAGCATTTTTTCAAAGTGCGGAACAACCCAGTGTTCATCGACAGAATATCGGTGAAAGCCTCCGGCAATCTGGTCGTACATGCCGCCGCGTGCCATCTTTTCCAGTGTCTTTTGGAAAGCATCACGCGCTCCCTCGTCTCCACGATGAACAGCGGCCTGCAAGAGCAGATCCAATGCGGAACAATGCGGAAACTTGGGTTGAGCTCCAAACCCTCCGTTGCGTGCATCGAACTGCTTCAAAATCGAAGACACCAGCTTGTCGACAAGCGCAATTGAAAGCTCGCCACCGGCGCTTGAAAAGTTTTCGTTCTGCTCAATGGCTCCCATCACGCTTGCCGCGGACTCGAGCGCTTCCTCGCGCCGCTCCTGCCACACGTGTGCCATGGTCAACAGCACGCGGCCAAAGCCCGGTCGTCCATAGCGGTCGTCGCGCGGAAAATACGTTCCGCCAAAGTAGGGCCGCCCGTCAGGCGTAAGAAATGCAGTGAGTGGCCAGCCGCCCTGTCCGCTGATGGCAGACACTGCAGCCTGGTACCGTGCGTCCACATCCGGCCGCTCATCGCGGTCAACTTTGACCGCAATAAAGTGGTCATTGATGATGCGCGCAATCTCCGCATCCTCATACGATTCGCGATCCATCACGTGGCACCAGTGGCACCACACAGCTCCAATGTCAAGCAGGATGGGTTTGTTCTCCGCCTGCGCACGCGCAAACGCTGCATCCCCCCAGGCGTGCCACTGGACCGGCTGGTGGCGTGCTGAACGTAAATAGGACGAGGCGGCGTGTTCGAGCTGATTGGTTGCGGAAGCCGATTGCATGGGGTCGAGAATACAGGAGTTGATGAAGGAGTGCACGCCGGAGGGACTCCTCCGGCGTGGCGAAGCTACTGTTTTGCCAGCTCCGCTTCAATGGCCGCAAGCAGTTGCGGCGCATCGGGCGCAGTGTCGGGAGTGAATCGCGCTACCACGTCGCCGGCGCGGCTCACCAGGAACTTCTCAAAATTCCACAAAATCTCCGGCTCCGGCAAAGTCTCAATTCCGTATCCCTTCAGATTTTCGCGAAAAGATTTGTCTGAAAAGCTCGTCGCGTGCGGCCTCGCCGCAATCAGCGCTGAATAGAGCGGATGCTTTCCTTCTCCCGTAACTACAATCTTGCTGAAGAGCGGAAACTGCACGTTGTAGTTGGTCGAGCAAAACGTCTGAATCTCGTCGTTGCTTCCCGGTTCCTGCTGTTTGAAGTCGTTCGCAGGAAATCCGGCGATCACAAGCCCTTGTCCGCGATATTGCTCATACACCTTCTCCAGCGCTTCGTACTGCGGAGTGAGCCCGCACTTGGATGCCACATTCACAATGAGCAGAACCTTGCCTTGGTAGTCGCCCAGTGTGGCTGGCGCACCGGCAAGAGTCTCAAGAGGGATTTCATAAATCGATGCAGACATCTAAAACCTCCAGCTCCCATCATAAAAGGCACATCGGCCCGTAATTTCAGATGAAAAGACGAGGGGCGAAGGTCGTTCCGCCTTCGCCCCTTCACCCTTCCATGAAGCGCCCTTACGGTTTGTTGGCAAGAATGATCGGTGATGGTCCATGTGTCGGGATGGTCCGCGCATTCACAAAGCCGGCCTCGCTGAGCCACCCGCTGATCTCTTCGAAAGAGAATGTATCTCCAGCATCTGTGTTGACCAGCATGTTGACAGCAAATATCAAACCCATGGGCGGACCAGTGCGATCTGGCGCAACCAGAAATTCCTGAATGGCGATCGTTCCACCAGAGGCCAGCGCGGCAAATGTCTTTGCCAGCAGCGACTTGCTTCTCGTCACACCTTCACTGTGCAGAATGTGTCCCAGTGTGGCAACATTATGCCCGGTTCCAAAATCCGCGCTCATCAGGTCGCCGCCGCTGAATGTGAAGCGATCCGTCAATCCAAACCTTGCCACAATCTTCTGCGTTACCGGAATCACCTCCGGCCAGTCGACAGCGGTCACGCGCAGGCTTGGCGCTGACTGCGCCAGCGCAATGCCCCACACACCCGACCCCGCCGCCAAGTCAAGCGCGCTCGTAGCGGCATTCGCCTCCAAACCAAGATGCGCTGCCAGTTCCTGCGCAGCCGGGTAGCTCATCGGAAAAATGTCCGGCACCAGTTCCTGGAAGAATGCCGCGCCCTGCCCCTCTTCGTTCACTGCGGTTACCGGCTTGCCTGTCTTCACCACTTCGGCCAGATTCAGCCAGACCGGCATCAATTGGTTGCTGGTGTGCTTGATCATGCCGCCCTGAAAGCTGGGTTTGCTGCTCACCAGGAAAGCAGCGCTTTCCGGAGTTAGAGTGTAGGCGCCGTCCGGAGTCCGCGCCAGCAGCTCCAGCCCTACCAGCGCGTCGGCAATAGCGCGCAATCCGCGCCTTGAAGCTCCTGTCGCTTCACTGAGTTGATCGAGCATCTTCGGCCCTGCATCCAGTACATCAAAAACCTTATGGCGAATGGCCGATTCGAGAATAAGGGGCGGCGCATATCCCCAGGCCATCTGCATAATGCGCTCCGGAGTCACGGTCTTCGTGACCTCTGTCATAGTTCACCTCATTGCAATAGATTCGACTGGGGACGCCGCTCTGGAAGAATAGCAAAGACCTATATGCGCGCCTGCCTCTATTCCGGGCGCAAGACGATAGTTCTATTGCGCCAACAACTGCCGCCCCACCTTGATATAAAGATCGACGGCTTCCAGCAATTCCTTTTTGGCCAATTTCTCGTGGGGCGTGTGCGCCACATGAATCGATCCCGGCCCCAGCAACAGCGGCTGTCCCCAGTTGGTCAGTACCGGAATGTCGGTCGCAAACTTCGCCACCATTGTTGGCAAACCCTCAACAGCCTTCAGCCGAACAAAGGCAAGATCAAGCGTGAAGTCCACGTCAACCAATCCTTCCGCTGCTTCATTGATTGCCTTGCGCACAGGCGCGGAGGGACCAACCGTGCGAATCAGCACCTGTGCCTCTGCTGCATCGGAAATTACATTCGGCGCATACCCACCGTGAATCATTCCAATATTCACCGTGGTGTCGCCTGCGAACTCATCCACAGGCAACTCAAGCTGCAGAACTTTGCCCATCACCTTCACCAGCTTGTGAATTGCGCTGTCACCCAACTCGGGATACGCCGAGTGCGCCATCTTGCCCGTCGCTTTGAAGGAGCAGCGCAGTGCGCCTTTTGTTGCAAGTCCCAGACGATTGTCCGTTGGCTCGCCGTTAATCAAAAAGCGGCTTCCTTTTGGCATTTGATTTGCAATCTTCGCACCGGCCGAATCGCGTTCCTCTCCGGAAACATAGAGAACTCCTACCGGAAAACCCTCCGCGCGCAGTGCCTCGGCGGCCACAATTTGCGCCGCAATAATCCCCTTAGCATCACAAACCCCGCGACCATACACAAATTCGTCATCCTCGCGAAATGGGATGTACGGCGGTACGGTATCCATGTGCGTGGAAAAGACAAGTTGCGGTGTCACGCCTTCCGTGCCGCCGTAGACATTCCAACGCTCATCCTTGCCGCCATCCGCTGGCTGCGGCACTGGCGTCTTTTCCACAGACCAGCCTCGGCCCGTCAGCAGTTCGGACAGGAAATCTCCTACTTCGCCTTCATGATAGGTAGTTGATTCAATCTCAACGAGTTCGCGCGTCAGGCGAATCGGATCCAACGGCATCTTTGATGACATGATGAAGCCAGAATAGCGCATGGCTGCCCACTCATCTTTGGCGCACGTCGTTGATATTCAAACCAATCATTGATTTCCCTGAAGCAAATCGATTTGTGCGGAAATGGCCTTGCCAGTCAACCGGAGTAGAATAGCCGTTGATATGTGCTCGGCAGTCGTGTCTCCGTCCGAATCAGGAACGCCCGAATCCGGACGCGTCAGAAGCTTCTTTCTTGAAGGCCCTGCCGGAAGGATCGAAGCACTTCTCAATGAAGCAAGCCTGGATGCACGCTATGCCGCGCTCGTATGCCACCCGCATCCTGTCGGAGGTGGCACACTCCATAACAAAGTTGTGTACCACGCAATGAAAGCGTTTAACGCACCTTCCTTCTCGCACGGATGGCCTGTTCTTCGCTTTAATTTCCGCGGCACCGGCCTCAGCGAAGGCGTTCACGACGGCGCTGCCGAGTGGGAAGATGTTGCGGCGGCAATCGAATGGCTCATTACCGAATACAAACTTCCAATCGTCACCGCAGGCTTCAGCTTCGGCGCTGCCATGATGCTCAAGTCCTGCTGTAAGAAGCAGGTTGGTGCAGGCTATGTACGGGGAGTCGTGGCACTCGGGCTCCCCACCCAGTCACGCGGAAGCCACTACAACTACGCGTATCTGAGCAACTGCCGCTTGCCTAAGCTCTTTCTCAGTGGAGACAAGGACCAATACGCCCCCGTCGACGAATGGTGGCGTGTAACCAACCATGCGTCAGACCCAAAATCCCAGGCGTTGATTCCCGGCGCCGATCATTTCTTTACCGGCCAGCTTGAAGCAATGCAACGCGCACTGTCAGGCTGGCTCACGGAACGTTTCCAATGACTCAAGTAAGCGACTCGGCACTCGAATTTCTGCACGTAAGAGCAACCGGAATTTTTACAGGCGCTCTGAAAGGTTGCAACATTGCTTCTGCATTCGACAGAAGACTCCGCTTCACCGAGAACACCTTGGAGCGGCTGATGCCGGATGGCAGTGGACCGGACGTTATTCAGCTCAATCAGTATCGCCGCATCTTTATCGTCGCAATGGGCAAGGCGGCAGGCCCCATGCTGGAAGTGTTGTTTGACCGCATGAAGCGCCGCCAGGGCGTACGTGGAATCTGCTGCTCCAAGTACCTGCCTAAGCAACGCAACTGGAGAATCCGCTATTTTGAGGGCGGCCATCCGCTGCCCAACGAGGAATCATTCGCAGCTGCCCGCGCAACTTTGAATCTCTTGAAGAAGGCACGCAAAGACACACTCATCTTCTACCTCATTTCCGGCGGCGGTTCGGCCATGTTCGATCTGCCTCTTGATCCTTCCATCAGTATTGAAGACACGGCCAGGTTCCATGAAGTCCTGCTCGGCTCCGGAGCACCTATTCAGGAAATGAATGTCCTGCGCAAGCACTTCTCGGCGGTGAAGGGTGGGCGCCTGGCAACTGCAGCGCCTGAGGCGACAAAGGTCAGCCTTCTGCTTCCGGATGTCCCGCTTCGCTCACTCGATGCTCTCGCTAGCGGCCCCACGTCGCTAAATCACTCAACTGCTCAGGATGTTGAAGCAATTCTTGCGAAGTACCAGATCTTGGACAAGCTCCCAGCATCCGTGCGAACTTACTTCGAACACGGAAGCGCTTCCGCTGCGCCCGCAGGCAAACCCCAGCGTCCGCCATTTCTCTCCAAAAAGCTCCTCGGCGATGCGGTGCCCGCAGAGAGTGCCAATGGCGAAGACACCGCATTCCGCGATTCTGTGTATGAAGTCCTGCTGTCGAATCATGATTTGGTTGAAAATGCGCGCGAATTGGCGCGGCAGGCAGGCTACTTCGTCGCCGTGGATAATTCCTGTGACGATTGGGACTACAGGGATGCGGCCCGGTATTTACTGGAGCGCTTTCACGAATTGCGCCGCATTCATCCTCGGCTGTGCCTTATCTCTGGCGGAGAAGTGACCGTTACTTTGAATGACGCGCACGGAGCTGGCGGCCGCAATCAGCAATTCGCCCTTGCCTGTGCCATGGAATTGAGCCGGCATGATGGCGAGCTGCTTACGGTTCTCAGTGCAGGCTCAGACGGCGTGGACGGAAACACGAGTAATGCAGGCGCCATTTGCGATACAACTACCGTCACGCGCGCGCGCGCCTTTGGTTACGAGCCGGCGGAATCCCTCAGTACCTTCAACGCATGCCCGCTCTTCACCGCCCTCGGAGACACCGTCGTTACCGGCCCAACCGGTCAGAATCTTCGTGATCTCCGGCTCTTGATTGCCGATCACGCCTAACCGTTCCCCGGCCTTATCTACAGATTTACAACTGGGGATTGCTGAACTGCGGGTCTCTGGCACTATGATGATTATTTATTAACCATCCCCGCAGTTCGACCAGGACATCAAAGTGGCCCGAAAAGGAACGCGGACAACCGCAACCAAGACTCCCGATATTCGCACTGTCGCGGCAATGGCAAAGGTGTCCATCGCCACTGTGTCGCGCACCATCAACGGTTCGCCCGTGGTGAGCGAGAAACTTGCCAAGCGTGTTTGGCAGGCGATTGAACAGCTTAATTACTATCCCAACACGCACGCGCGCAGTCTTGTCTCCGGACGCAGCCGCATTCTCGGCGTCATCGTCGAAAACATCACCAACCCCTTCTTCCCTGAGCTTGTGCAAAGCTTTGAAGAAATCGCAGTCGCCAACGGATATGAGGTCATGATCAGTTCCTCAAACAGCGATCCTTCCGTACTCACCAACTGCGTGCGCCGCATGCTCGAGCGCAAGGTGGAAGGCGTCGCCGTCATGACCTTCGGAGAAGAAGAACCCGTTCTTGATCAACTCGCCAATCACGACATTCCCATCGTTCTGGCCGAGTTTCATCTCGATGACCCAAAGGCCAGCACGATCCTGCTTGACTATGCTTCCGGAATCCGCGCCGCGGTGGAACATCTTGCCAAGCTCGGCCACACAAGGATTGCTTTTCTGGCTGGGCCCCACAAGCTGCACTCCGCCATAACCCGCGAGAACGACTTCCGTAACGCCATGGAATCCGCCAGCCTCACTGTCCAGAAGCAATGGATCATCGAATGCGATCACACACTCAAGGGTGGCATGGCAGGGTTTGCGCACTTGCAGACACTCGAAGCGCGCCCCACCGCGCTGGTCTGCTCCAATGACATGACGGCCATCGGCGTGTTGCGCGCCGCCTACATGAAGGATATGCGCGTGCCTCAGGATCTTTCCGTTGTCGGCCTCGATGACATCGATTTCGCCGAGTTTACCTTGCCCCCACTGACCACCATCCGGCTTTCACGCACAGACCTTGCGCGAGCCGCCTTCGAAGCGCTTCGGCAACAGGTGGAGCAACCGAAACAAAGCAAACTCGAGCGCGAATTCCTCGTCTCCACTAGCCTTGTAGTGCGGGGATCCACAGGCAAACCGCCGGCGTGGGCTTGATTCACAGCGAAACTCTAGTCACTGTCTTCCAAGACCTGTGGGAAAGATATGGCTTTTCCGCGCATCGCCGTAATTTCTGCGTGCGTCTCCTCAGCGGCTATGCGCCGATCTGAATACATCCGCATCTCGCCGAACTGCACATGTGCGGTAAAGTTCCGAACCGCCAGCGCCTTCCATAAATGTGGCAGGAACCCTGCATCACCAAACCAGCACAGCTCCCGCTCCTCAATCCCGTCTTCCATTCGATAGGAAATCGCCGCAGGTGTCACTCTGGCGCCGCTGCGCACTACAGGCTCAAAAAGCCCTCGGTGAAAGGGCAAAACGCTGGTACCGTCCGTGCTCGTTCCTTCCGGGAAAAACAGCACAGGCACCGGAAGGGAAAGGCGCATTGCAATCGCGTCAGCCACTCTCCTGGCGCTTGCCTTGCTCGAGCGGTCAAGAAAGAGTGTTCCACCCGTGCGCGCAGCCCAGCCAAAGTAAGGCCAGCTGGCAATCTCACTCTTCGCGACGAAGAAGCACGGGGAAATGGCCGACAGAATCGCGATATCCAGATAGCTCAAATGATTCGCAACAATAACGCCGTTCCGGGGCGGAGTACCTTCATGGACGTAGCGAATTCCCAGACTGCCCAGCACCAGCCGGCACGCAGACTGCAGCCATTGCGCGCGTTGTTCAAGCGAAGGCTTACCACGCAGCCGCACAACACAGTACGTGAGAAAGCAGCCCGCCAATGCGAATGCCAGCGCCACAGCGCGCCGAAATGCGCGCAGTCTCAAGCCGTGAGTGGCGCCAGAAAGCGGTTGCGGGCCGCCGGCGAAAGCATCTTCAGATCGAGCAGAGTCAGAAAGTCGATGGTGCCAAACTCGCGGTCCCACGCGGGCGGCGCGCATATGCGCGCGCCAATCGCAAGATACGTCTTCAACAGCCGCGGAACCTGAATGCAGACCGGCAACGGATTCTCTCCAGAACCAGCTTCGTGCTGTGCCGCTGGTTCCATTTGCACGGGACATACATACTCCGCACGCGGCTCGGTCATGAACTCTTCTGGAGCCATGTAGCGCTCAAGCTGGCGATATACCTGCCAGCCCTCTTCAGGATTCCGCGAGTTCAGTGACGAGCAGCCAATCAGGTAGCGCAGCCCCAGGTCGTTTGCATACTGTGCAATGCCGCGCCAAAGCAGGGTCAGCACCTCCGGCGTCCTGTGGTTGCGATGAATCGATGCCCGGCCCAATTCCAGAATGCCCTCGCGCACCGTTTCAAATGGCGCAAAGTCGAACTCCTGCTCCGAATAATATCCCAGATTCAGCGCCGCCGTTACACCGGCCTGCATACGATACGTACCCACCACGCGCCGTGCCGGATTCAGCTCTTGCTTGTCTTCGACAATCAAATGCTCACAAAAAAGGTCGAAGTGGTCCGTGTCGAGACCCGTCTGATACGAGCTCTCCAGTCCTTCGCCCATTTCCAGATTGAAGACGAGAAAGCGAAGCCTGCAGGCTGCATCCCGGTCTTCCAATGTTTGCGCTAACCGCAGGCGATAACGGCCCACCTCAGCCTGAATTGCGGGCCGCGCCGGTGCTTCAGGCCATGAGGGAATCAGTGAGAGGCTGGGCGCCTCCACATCCGGGGTTCTGACTCGATTCGAGCGATAGGTGGCAGTGCGCGTTTGGGAGATCACGCCCCAAGTATTGTGCAAATTCCATCAAAGGAAGTTGAACTCAATGCAACGGCACTGCAAACATTTCATGCAATTCAGATGAAAGCCGCCCGCGCACATATGGGATTCAACAGGCTGTAATCCAGGTTTAACCTGCGGGATCGTAATTCAAGTTCGGAGCGAGCCACCGCTCAGCATCCTTCGCTTCCATCCCCTTACGTGCGCTGTAATCCTCCACCTGGTCACGGCCAATCTTTCCCAGCGTAAAGTAGCGTGACTCCGGATGTGCAAAATACACTCCGCTCACACTTGACCCCGGCCACATGGCAAACGACTCGGTCAGCCGCATGCCTGTGTTCTTCTCCACATCCAGCAGCCGCCAGATGGTCCCCTTCTCCGTGTGGTCCGGGCACGCTGGATACCCCGGCGCCGGACGAATGCCGCGGTACTTCTCATGAATCAGATCTGCTGGTGAAAAATTCTCCTGGCGTCCGTATCCCCACTCGTCGCGCACCCGCTTGTGCAGGCACTCGGCAAATGCCTCGGCAAGGCGATCCGCCAGCGCCTCGGCCATAATCGCGTTGTAGTCGTCGTGCTTCTCACGGAAGCCCGCGCACAACTCCGCCAAACCAATTCCTGTCGTCACCGCAAACATGCCAATCGAATCACCAAGCCCGGACTCTTTTGGCGCAACAAAGTCTGCAAGTGACCGGCAAGGCTCACCACCTTCGCGATTTGCCTGCTGGCGAAGGAAGTGCAGCTTCTCCACAATCTCCGAGCGCGTGTCATCGGAGTAAAGTTCCACATCGTCCCCTGAGGCATTCGCGCGGAATAATCCATACACGCCGCGCGCGGTCAGCAGCTTTTCATCGATAATTCGATCAAGCAGCGCATTCCCCTCTGCAAAAATCTGCTTCGCCTGCGGACCATACTGCTCATGCTCCAGAATGCGCGGATAGACGCCCTTCAGCTCCCACGCGTGAAAGAAGGGCGTCCAGTCAACATATTCGCGCAGCGTGCCGAGCGGAAAATCCTCCAGCACACGCACTCCCGTGAACTCCGGTTTCGCTATATCCTCTGCGCGCCATTCAATCGGCGTGCGCCGCGTGCGTGCTTCGTTCAACGATACAAGCTGAACCTTCGGCGCCGCATGTGCCTTGCGCACCGCTTCGTACTCGGCCCTGTGCTGCGCAAGAAACTCCTCCCTGCTCTCTTCGCTCAGCAGGCTCGTCGTTACCGGCACCGCGCGACTTGCGTCCACAATGTGCACCACTGGCTCACTGTAGTGCGGCGCAATCTTCACCGCAGTATGCGCGCGGCTCGTCGTGGCGCCGCCAATCAACAGAGGCAGCTTGAAGTTCTGCCGTTCCATCTCGCGCGCCACGTGCACCATCTCTTCAAGCGACGGTGTAATCAGCCCGCTCAGTCCGATAATGTCCGCCCTCACCTCTTTGGCGCGTTCCAGAATTTTCTCCGCCGGTACCATCACGCCAAGATCGATCACTTCGTAGTTGTTGCACGCCAGCACCACGCCCACAATGTTTTTGCCAATGTCGTGCACATCGCCTTTCACCGTGGCCAGCACAATCTTGCCCTGCGCCTTAGTCTCGTGCCCGGCGGCAGCAAGCGCAGCCTTCTCCTCTTCCATAAACGGAGTCAGATACGCCACCGCTTTCTTCATCACGCGCGCAGACTTGACCACCTGCGGCAAAAACATCTTGCCTGCACCAAACAGGTCGCCCACTACGCTCATGCCCGCCATCAGTGGCCCTTCAATCACCAGCAGAGGCCGTCCCAGCTTTGCGCGGGCCTCTTCGGTGTCAGCTTCAATGTAGGCGTCAATTCCCTTTACCAGCGCATGCGTCAGGCGCTCTTCCACGCTTCCGTTGCGCCACTCTTCGGTCTTCTTCTCGGCAGACTCTGTCGTCCCGGCTGCCTTGATGGTCTCGCCAAACTCCACCAACCGCTCGGTCGCATCCGGCCGCCTATTCAGCAGCACATCTTCGACCAGTTTCTTCAGCTGCGGCTCAATCTCTTCATACACTTCCAGCATGCCGGCATTCACAATGCCCATGTCCAGCCCGGCAGCAATCGCGTGATAGAGAAACGCCGAGTGCATCGCCTCACGCACGCGATTATTCCCGCGGAAGCTGAACGAAATATTCGACACGCCGCCCGACACTTTCGCATCCGGCAGGTTCGCCTTGATCCACCGAGTCGCCTCAATAAAATCGACCGCGTAGTTGTTGTGCTCTTCGATGCCCGTGCCCACCGTTAGGATATTCGGGTCAAATATGATGTCTTCCGCCGGGAATCCAACATCGTTTACCAGAATCTTGTACGCACGTTCACAGACACGAATCTTGTCTTCAAAAGTCGCCGCCTGCCCCTGCTCATCAAACGCCATCACCACCACGGCCGCGCCGTAGCGCAGAACCGTGCGCGCATGATGGCGAAACACATCTTCGCCTTCCTTCAGCGAGATGGAGTTGACGATACCCTTGCCCTGAATGCACTTCAGTCCCGCCTCAATCACCTTCCAGTTCGACGAGTCGATCATGAAAGGGACCTTGGCCACTTCCGGTTCGCTGGCAAGCAGCAGCAGAAAACGGTTCATGGCGGCAACACCGTCAATCATGCCCTCGTCCATGCAGATGTCGAGCACGTTCGCGCCATTCTCCACCTGCTGGCGCGCAACACTCACGGCCTCTTCGTAATGACCTTCTTTAATCAGCCGCGCGAATTTCGGTGAGCCGGCAACATTCGTGCGCTCGCCGATAATCATGAAAATCCCGGGCTGTTGCGTAAACGGTTGCGATCCGGAAAGACGAAGTGGCTTCATCAGGCCGCCTCTTCCACAGCAGGAGTCTTCTCGAGTGGCCGCGGTGGCAGCCCTTCCAGCGCCTTCGCAATTGCGGCAATGTGCTCCGGTGTGTTGCCGCAGCATCCGCCCGCAATGTTGATCAACCCAGCGCGCGCGAACTCCGCCAGCGACCGCGCCATATCCGCCGGCCCCAGATCGAAGCCCGTCTCTGCAAGCGGATTCGGCAAACCCGCATTCGGATAGCACGAAATCGCAGTATCCGCCTTCGTCGCCAGTTCACTCAGAAATGGAAACATAAGGTCCGGACCAAGCGAGCAGTTCAATCCCACTGAAAGCGGCTTCACATGCTCCACCGCATTCCAGAACGCCTCGGTGGTTTGCGCGGAAATCAGCGTTTCGCCACCACGGCCCACAGCCGCAGAAATCATTATCGGCAATTCCTTCTTCTGCGCAGTCAGCCCGTCTTCTTCAAACACTTCCTGAATAGCCACTAGTGCGGCCTTGGCGTTCAGCGAGTCGAAGATGGTCTCAACCAGCAGAAAATCTACCTTCCCTGCAATCAGCGCGCGAACCTGGTGCGCATACGCCGCCTTCACCTGGTCAAACGTCACTGACCGAAATCCCGGATCATTCGCATCCGGCGAGTTCGACAACGAAACCGTAAGCGGCCCAATGGAGCCAGCAACAAAGCGCGGCCGCCCCGTCTCTTTCGCCACTTGGTCGGCCTGCTCGCGGCAAATCCGCGCAGACGAAACATTGATTTCCCAGGCCAGATCATTCAGAAACTTGTCCTCGATAATCTTCTGGTAGAAATCCGGGTCTTTTCTGCCGCCATGCTCACGCGGGTCGTCGACAAAAAACTCGCTCTGCGAGATCGACGTGGCGCCAAAGGTATTCGTCTCGATGATGTCCGCTCCGGCCTCCAGAAAGCGGCGATGAATCTCGCCGACCATGGCCGGTTGGGTGATATTGAACAGATCGCCGTTATTCAGCAAATCCTTTTTTGCATCGCGAAAGCGCTCTCCGCGCATGTCGGCTTCGGTCATGCCGTAGGTGCGGATCGTCGTACCCATTGCGCCATCGATAATTACAATGCGCCTGGCGAGAATTTCCTGGATTAGATGTTGACACGCGTCAGTCATAGATCGTGCTCGACCTCAAACGAAGCTGGGGATGAGGGGCGTACTCACCAGAATAGCCGGGTGCACCCCAATTCTAAAGATGTCGTGGAATTAGAAAGGACGCCGGTAGTTACTTTGCCGCAGTCAAAGAAGCAACCGGCACCAGCATGTTTTCCTTGCGCATCACCAGGTTTGTGGCGTTCAGGCTGGCCATTTCAAATCCATGCCCGTGAGTAATCGCGTCCGTGGGGCAGGCCTCAACACAATAGCCGCAAAAGATGCAGCGGTTGTAGTCGATGTTGTACACCTTGGCATAGCGCTCAGAGGAAGAAATGCGCTTCTCCTCGGTATTGTCGTCGGCCTCAATGTAGATACAATTCGCCGGGCAGGCTGCCGCGCACAAAAAACAAGCTACGCACTTCTCCAAACCGTTCTCGTCGCGCTGCAGCACATGCGCTCCGCGAAAACGCGCCTGGAACACCGCGCCACGCATGGGACCCGGACCATCAGGATAATTTTCAACGGTGGTCGGCTGCACCATTTCGCGCAGCGTAATGCTCATGCCCTTGGCGATTCCGGCGAGATTGCGCACGATCGACATGTGTTCAGTATACGACGCCCGGCGAACGAGAAAGTGCAGACAGTGATACACGGCACAATCGCACCGCAGTCCCTTACGCTTGGGTCAAATTGAGACGATTCGAAGGCTATTTCGGCTTGGGGCGATAACCCGGAGGAACAGACCGTCCCCGAGCATTCGGCGGCGGGGTTGTAGTCGGCTTGCGGGTCCGCACAGTGGCATACGGCGCGCATTGCTCTGAGTCCTGGCCGGCCATCAAGCCTGCAATCGCGTCGGTCGCCTGGCAAAGTCTCCGCTTCAAGGCATCCGCGTCTTTGCCGCTGATTACCAGCGTACGGTCCAGTCCATTCCAAGGATCCACATCGTACTCGTAAAGGTAGTCTTCCGCGGGCTTTGTCTTTCCGTAGTCAAAGTGGTTCCACGTAGCCACCATCTCATGCCCATTCGTATCGGCAAGCACCGCGTACACCTGCGAAATCGAAACGTCGTCCGCAACCTTCTGGGCGCCGATGCGAACCGCCTCATTCCCGTGCATCCAACGCATCGACCATCCATGCTGGCGAATGTCGTAATAAAACGCTGTCAAGAATGTCGAGGTATTGCAGTTCGCGCAGTTCGAATAAAGTGCCGCAAGCTCCCGCGGCCTTCCCAGGGCAAGTTCCAGCCAGTCCAGCAGCCGCAGGTCCGTACCTTTCAGCAGCGCCGTCACGCTGTGGTTGGTCAGCGACACGCTGTAAATCGAAAACGTATCTGCCGACGGTGAGGACTGCGGCGTCGCGCGATGTGTGGTAACCACCAACGCAGCATCCCACTGCACGCCGATTTCGCGAATCGCCGTCCAGTCTTCCGCAGCCAGCGAGTTCGTCACCCACACCACGGTGTCCTGGTCTTTCGGCGAATGAAAATCCACCCAGTGAAAATTTGCCGGAGCCTGCGCGCAAAGACTCTGCGCTGCCGCAAAAATCAGACCTGCAAAAAGAAGATGCCGGGGAAGAACTGCACGCATGCGACTAGGTTAAATGAAATCCGCTGGCTCCGTCCGCGCTTTGGCAATTACAAACCGAGCTTCGACCAGATTGCATCCACCTTTACTTTGGTCGCAGCATTCATCTCAATCATCGCCGGCCACGGCCGCTCGAATCCCTCCGCCTTCCACTTGCGCGTCGCATCAATGCCCATCTTGCTGCCGTAATTCGGCAACCGGCTCGCATGGTCCAGCGAGTCCACCGGACCCAGTGTGAACTGAATATCGCGCTCCGGGTCAATGTTGTTTGCCACGCGCAACGTCACCTCTGCCATATTGTGCACATCGCAGTCTTCATCCACCACAATCACGCACTTGGTAAACATTGCCTGCCCTAATGACCAGATGGCACTCATCACCTTGCGCGCCTGCCCCGGGTAGGACTTGCGAATCGACACAATCATCAGATTATGGAAGACCGCTTCCACGGGCAGATGCACATCCACCAGCTCGGGAATCTGCATCTTCATCGCTGGCAGAAAAATCCGCTCCACCGCGTGGCCCATCCACGCATCCTCCATCGGCGGCTTGCCCACAATCGTCGCGGCATAAATGGGATTCTTGCGGTGCGTGATACACGTCAGATGAAACACCGGATACTCGTCCGTCATCGTGTAGAAGCCCGTGTGGTCACCGAACGGCCCCTCCGTGCGCAATTCGCCGAGTTCCACATAGCCTTCAAGAATAATTTCTGCGTGCGCCGGCACCTCCAGGTCCACCGTCTCGCACTTCACAATCTCCACCGGCTTGCCGCGCAAGAAGCCGGCAATCATGAACTCTTCCACTTCCGGCGGGGCAGGCACAATTGCGGAGAATGTCGTCGCAGGGTCCGTTCCAATCGCCACCGCAACCTCCAGGCGATTTCCCTTCTCCTTGCTTAGGACCACGCGCGGCAATCCACCCAGAGGCCCATCCGGCACAGTCACTGAACCGCCGGCCGTTTCCGCCATCATGGCAACGCTGGCAGTGCTCGCGTCGCCGTCCAGTTGCGCCGCGTTGCGGAGCGCATTGCGATAATGCTCCGCCGCCACCTTCTGCCGCTGCCAGTGCATACCCGTCGTCTGCCCATCAAACACCTGCATGCGATACATACCGATATTGCGCTTGCCCGAACGCGGATCGCGCGTGTGCACACACGGCAGCGTGATAAAGCGGCCACCATCATTCGGCCAGCACTTCAAAATCGGAAACGCATTCAGGTCGAACCCCTCGCGTAGCACCACTTCCTTACAAGACGCATCCTTCGCGGAAACTGTCTTGGGAAAGACATTCGCCAGCTCACCCAGTTGCGGCAGCATCTTCAGCTTGTCCAGGAATCCGCCGCCCGGCGCCTTGATGTTCAAAAGCCCCGTAATGCGTTCGGCAATCTGATCCACCTTCTCCACGCCCAGAGCCAGCGCCATCCGCCGCTCACTGCCAAACTGATTGATCAGAACCTGGTGCCCCGGATGCCCCTTCACGTTCTCAAACAGCAGCGCCGGTCCACCGGGTGCATATTTGCCCTTCGTCGCCGGGCCATTTCCGGCCGCAGACGAGCCAATCTTGCTCACACGGTCCGTAATCTCCGTGATTTCAAGCTCGGGAGAAACTTCCTCGCGAATGCGTTTGAGTTCGCCGTGTTTTTCGAGTGCTTTGATCCAGTCGCGCAGATCGTCGTAGGCCAAGAGAAAGCTCCATCACAGGCGCGAAGCTGAAGCACGCGCCCAACTCCTTAGGTTATCGTGACCACCTTAGGCTGCACCGGCGGAATTGCATCCAGCGGAAATCCCAGCCGCTTCCACTCGTCGTAGCCGCCTCGCAGCGGACGTACGCGGTCAATCCCCAGCTTGTGCAGCGTCATCGCCGTCTTTGCAGCTGTAGCTTCACTGGGACATGTGCAGTACAGCACCACATCGCGGTCGCGCGGAATCTCATGCACCCGTGCCGCAAGTGCATCGGGCGAAAAGTGCATTGCACCCGGCAGCGTAAATGGATCAGGCAATAGCTCAAGCGGATGACGCAGATCAACAATGAAGACTGACTCGCCGTCATCCAGCAGCTTCTTCAGTTCCGCTGGCTCCAGGCGCGCCGCCGCAAGCTTTTTAAGCTCGCTTTGCCGCCGATAAATTCTGAAAAGGAAGAAGCCGATCACTCCCAGTATGAGCAGGAGCCCCGAAAAGCGACCCACCCAATCCAACAGATGCGGGTCGCGGTGGAACGCGTCGCCGAACAGGCGGCCGACTACCATCAGAGTTCCTACCCAGAGAAAACTCCCCAGCCCGTCAAAGAGCAGGAAGAAACCCACATTCATGCCGTTCTGTCCGGCAACCGGTGGCGCCAGCGTCGCAAGCCCGGGCACGAATTTCGCAACCATCAGGGTCAGCGCCCTGCCCCGTCCAAAGGAGTTCTGCGTCTGGCGCACGCAGATGGTCGGCTCCATGGAAAGCTTGCACAGAAGCCGAAGCACGTGATGCCCAAAGCGCTTGCCAAAGTAGAACCATGCCATATCTGCAACCAGGCAGGCTGCAACCGCTGACAGGAAACCAGCAGTCATGGTGAATGGCCCATGCACCGTCAACGCACCTGCCGCAATCAGAATTGGCGTTGCGGGCAGTGGAATTCCAAGCTGCTCAATAAGAACCCAAAGAAACAGAAGCAGATAGCCATAGCTCAGAAGTATGTGTGTGGGTAATTCCATGTCGTACCTGCTTTATCTGTCTGCTTCCGCCCAGGTCAGCGCCGCCTTCCGGTCAGCGAAGGCTCGCATCTGCACGGGTGTACCGTCGTGGAAAGTGTAAACGTCAGCCAGGCGCACTTCCATCCATTCTTCTTGTCCCTTCAACCGGAACCGGGCATGAACTAATACCACCACCCGTTGCCCGTATACCACAAAGCCTTCCGGCTGGCTTGCGCCCTCTGCCCATTGGGAACGTGAATTAGCCAGATACTCCGCCACCTCATCCCTGCCGTGATAGTCACCCCCGCCCGGAAATTCTTTCGGCTCACTCCAATCAATTTCGGGCGCCAGTGAGGCTACCGCCGCGGAAATATCATTTCGATTAAACGCTGCGTAGGCAGCACGCAGCAGCGCAATGGCATGGTTCTGCTCTGATCGGGTCATCTGCAACTTCGGGCCCCCAGACAATCCCGTGAGTGCGGCACAAAATCCAAGAACCAGACCAAGATTGCGAATCGGAATCAAAAATCCATAGAGCAGATTGGAGCATTATCGTTGGGACTTTAGCGCAAAAATCCTCGATGCTGATTCGATGTTGCAGGCGGGCATTTGGATGCGCAGAAACACGAAAGGCTGCCCGCAGGCAGCCTTTCAATTCAATGAACAACCCCTAGCGTGTTGCCTCAGTCTCAGTGACCGCCGCTTGAGCCTGCTGTGTCTCTCTACCGGCGAAGTAATTGTGATCCCAGAGGTTCTTGTAGAACTCGCCCGTCAGCTCCGCCGCGCGCGGGCCAAACGTGGGCCGCCCACCCTCAAGGAAGAAGACCGTCACTAGATTGCCAATCGGTGTCTGCGAGTAGGAAACAAACCACCCGAACCGCGTGCCGTCATTCGAACAGGTTCCCGTCTTGCCAAATACAGGGAACTCGTCAAAATTGGCGTGCAGCCGGCGGGCTGTTCCGAACTCCACCGCGCCTTCCATGCCCGGCAGCATCTCCGGCACGTATTCCGCAATATCGAGCTGGCGCTTCACCCGCGGCTCAAAACTGGCCACCTCTTCCGGAGTCGTCGGGTGCTGTAGATAGTAGAGCGTTCCGCCGTTGGCCATGGCAGCCACGAGCGCGCCCAGTTGCAGCGGCGTCATATTCACTCCCTGTCCGAAGCTGCACATGCGGCCCACACCGCCCTGCGACGCCGGAATTGCCTCATCCGGATAGGTGCCCAGTTGTTCGCCATCAATATGCCAGCCGGCCAGCTCGCCCAATCCAAACTCAGTGGCGTACTTGTGCACGCGCTCAAAGCCCAGTTCGCGGCCCAGTTCTTCAAAGTAAAGGTTGTTGCTCTTGGCCAGCGCTTGCGTCATGTTCATGCGGAAGCCTGCAAGCTTCACCATCGTGTCCTTGGTGACAATGCCTTCCTTCAGCGCGGCCAGCGCCACGGAAAGCTTAATGGTGGAGCAAGGCTCCGCGCCCGGTGAAAGCGCCAGCTTCTGGTTCACCATCGCCAGAATGCGGCCATTCGCTGGATTGATCACCACGGCCGTGCCGTTCATGTTGCCAAGCGCATCAATTGCCGCCTGGCGCACCACGGGGTCTTCACCCGCCGTCACGTCGTCGGCAAAAATATCGCTGTGCGTGTACGAGCTCATCGTGAAGCGCTCGTAGTAGCGGTGCCGCCGTGTATGCAGTGACGTTCTCCGCAACCGCGCAGAGTGACTGCTCATGCCCCTGCGAGAATGCGCCACTGTTTTGCTGCCCGATTTCCGCGTCGCGGAACGCCTGGTACCACGTCGCGCCACTGTGTGATGACTCCGCTTGTGGGAAGTCTTCGAAAGCCGGTGGCTTGCAGTCTTCGCGTGGTGGATGGTCTGGGGTGAATCAATCGCGGCATGCGCCGTCGCTCCCCAGCCAAAAATTATGCAAGTCAGGCCACAGGCCAATGCGCGGAACAGTCTCATCCGGCAAACATCCTCTCCATCTCTCTGGATTCCGTGCCATGCGTCATGCTTTTGGCCTGCGCACTTCGTACTTCATCAAACCCGGTAAACAGAAGACAGTTTTCTGCTTACGCTGAAGAACTCAAAAAATTGGAGTCCCCCTGAATCCAGCGCCTGAGGCAGCAGAACGAGCATTGCAGACAGCCTGGTAACTTTACTCTACCTTAAAGGAATCAGCAGCGTTTCCCAAGGGACCACGAATGCCAACTCCATGTTTTCTTGAGAGTTGGAATCAATATAGAACTATTCCTCTATTGCGATCAGAAATCGTACTCAAGGTCCGGTACCTTTGTGTAGTGATTCCCTGATCGGTCTTAAAACTGGTGCCGCCGCATAAAGGCCGGTACATCCAAATCCTGCGCTTCATCCTTCTCCTCCACGGCCGCAACCGCCTGTATCTCAGGCTCCTGCACGGAACCAATCGTGGTCCGCACTGGTTCCTCGTCGGGCTCGCTCACCTGCATCCGCGGCGCCGCCTCCACCTGGACGGCCGCATGCGCCACCGACGAGGTCACAAACGCCGGCTCGTCATCCTCGTCGTCCTCGCTCTGGAAGCGCGGCTTCGCGGGGGCTGCCGGCTCCGGCGCAGGCTCACGCATCCAACTCTCCGTGGCAACCACCGGCACAGAAATGACCGGTGCCTCTTCCACATTCAACATCCGCGCGCGCCGCTCCGGCATCTGGTCGCGGAAGCCCGTGGCAATTACCGTAATCTTCACCTCGTCGCCCATCCGCTCGTCCTGCACCGCGCCAAAGATGATATTCGCGTCCTCATGCGCCGAGGACTGAATCAGAGACGACGCCTGGTTGACTTCCGACAGCTTCAGCGAGCTAGAACCGGTAATGTTGATCAGGATGCCGCGTGCGCCGTCAATCGCGCCCGCCTCCAGCAGCGGAGACGCCATCGCCGCCTGCGCCGCTTCAATCGCGCGATTGTCGCCCGAGCGCACGGCAGTGCCCATCACCGCATGTCCCATGCCCGCCATCGTGGTCTTCACGTCGGCAAAGTCGCGGTTGATAATGCCCGGAATCGTGATGATGTCGGAAATTCCCTGCACACCCTGCCGCAGCACGTCGTCGGCAATGCGGAACGACTCAAAGAAGCCCGCATCCTTGGCCACCGCCAGCAGCTTCTCGTTCGGAATCACGATCATCGTATCGACGCTTTCAATCAGCTCCGCCAGACCGCGCTCTGCCTGCTGCAAACGGCGCTTGCCTTCAAAGGCAAACGGCCGGGTAATCACCGCAACCGTCAGGATGCCCATCTCGCTGGCCAGCGATGCAATCACCGGCGCCGCACCCGTGCCCGTTCCACCACCCAGGCCGGCGGTCACAAAAACCATGTCCGCGCCTTCCAGCGCCTCAATAATCTTCTCCGAGTCTTCCAGAGCCGCACGACGGCCAACATCGGGGTTCGCGCCAGCGCCCAGACCTGAAGTAAGCCGCACGCCAAGCTGCAGTTTGATCGGAGCCTGCGAGAGCTTCAGCGCCTGCACATCCGTATTGGCGGCGATAAACTCCACGCCTTCCAGGCCGGACTCAATCATGCGATTGACAGCATTTCCGCCGCCACCACCCACGCCGATTACCTTGATGCGCGCGCCGCGCGGAGTCTCATCATGAAAATGAATGCGCATCTCGCTGGTCTGCTGTGGCTGCTGCTCCATTGCGGCTTTGATCTCCTTCTTCATCTCGGCTTAACCCCCTGCTAGTAGCTCGATGCAAAAATCGCACGCAACTTGGAACGCAGACTGTTGTTCTCCGCCGCACGGCTTACACGCGTGCGATGCGCATACAGAATCATTCCAATCGCAGTCGCGTAACTCGGGTGAGCCAGTTCGCCCGGCATGTTCGATAAACGCACCGGCATGCCAATGCGCGCCGGCACACGAAGCTGAGTTTCCGTTACGTCGAGCATTCCGGGAAGCAGCGCCCCACCACCGGTGAGCACGCACCCGGCGCCCAGTGCATCCACCACGCCACCCTGGCGCAGGCTCTCTTTCACAAAGTACAGCAACTCCCGCGCCCGCGGTTCCAGGATTTCCGCAATTGTACGCAGTCTGAGCGTCTGAGGCTGTGGATTAGCGATCTCTATCTCCGCTTCCTGCGGAACAGCCGTCACTACCGCGTTGCCATAGTGAAGTTTAAGCACCTCGGCGTCCGCAACCGGCATTTGCAGACCCACTGCCAGATCGTTCGTAAAATGCGCGCCGCCAATCGGCACAGAGGCTGTGTAGGCCACGGCGCCTTCAAAGAACACCACCAGGTCGCTGGAGTGCGCGCCAATGTTCAACAGGCAGACGCCCAGCTCGCGCTCATCGCCGGAAAGAGTCGCCTCCGCCGCGCAAATGGACTCAAGCACAGCCTCGTTCACTTCCACGCCTGCGCGGTTTGCGCATGTCACTGTGCTCTGCAGCGCCGATCCTGAACACGTGGCAATGTGTAACTCCACCTCAAGTCGAGCACCCACCATACCCACTGGATCGAAGATCCCCGGCTGGTCATCCAGAATGAACTGGCGCGGCAGCAGGTGCAGAATTTCACGGTCCGGCGGACGCTCCACCGCGCGTGCGCGCTCCACAGCAATCCGCACGTCCTCGCGCGTAATCTCGCGCATGCGGCTGCCCAGATCGAAGCCGCCATTCGTATTCAGCCCGCGAACGTGCGGACCACCCACACCCACCGTGCAACGGTCGATATTCGCCCGTGACACCCACTCCGTGCGCTCCACCGCAGCCTTCACTACACGCGCAGCTGGATTCAGATCCGAGATCAGTCCGCGCCGCATCCCCGCAGACTCCATCGTCGCGTGTCCGCGATACCGCAGCGCGCCCTCATTCATATCAGCCGCAATCACGCGCGTTGCTGAGCTCCCCAGGTCGAGCACCACAATCAGGTTGTCCTGTTTCTCGCTCATGGTCTGCCTAACTCCTCTTCCCTGAGGATGTGGCTTGATGGTGTGCCCGTGCACGGCGCTCACGCATCAGGCGAGCTCTGCGCTCAATCTCGCGCTGTTGCGCCGTTCTGTGCGTTGAAGCCTTGTGCGTTGTTGCCTTGTGCGAAACGGATTTATGGGTGACAGTTTTGTGCGTTGTAGCTTTCTTTGCTGTGGACGTTGTCGTATGCGTCGTGCTCGTGTGCATCACGTTGCTTGCATGATGCTCAACGGTTTTTGCAGGTGCTTTCGACGCAGGCTTTTCCGTCTTCTTGGTTACTGTTGCTTCCGCATGTTTTTCAACCGTCTGCGCAACAGCGGGCGTAGGCTTAGACGCTGCTGCATCCGCAGCAGCCCCCGTCGCTCCATGATTCATCTGCAGCACAACCTGCTGGCCGTAGCGCAAATCAACTTCACTGAGCTGCGGATATTGCTGACGCCAATCCGCAATGTGCGCCTTATAACGCTGGTACCGGGTCAGAAATTCACTCGCACCAAAATGCGCCAAAATATCGCTCCCCTGCTCAGGCAGCGTCACGCGCGCGTCTTCCGGATCGGTAAGATCGATCTCCGAAATCTGGCTCGAATAGTTCTGACCTGTCGAATCAAGATCCTTGATCAGATTTTCGTACGTCTGCATCCGCGCCATCCGTGCGGCCGGTGGGTCACTGGCGTTGATACCGCTCACCACCGGGAAGGAGTAGTGATGCTTCGCCAGCGAAGCAGCCGGCATATCCAGCAGCACACCATTTGCATCCACCAGCCCAATCGTCTGTCCGTGGCGCACAAACGCCACCGGCTTTCGCTCAACAATGGAAACCTTCAGCTCATTGGGCAGAAGGCGCATCACCGTCGCGCTCTCCACCCACGGAATCTGCTCCAGCTGCTTGCGCCGCTCCGCCAGCGGAACAAAAAAGATATTCCGCCCAATGTCCTCGCCAAAAATCGGCAGCAATTGGGCGCGATTCACTTCGCTCAATCCGCTCGCCGCAATATCTCCTGAGCTCTGAATGCGGAAGCGATTGTCATGCTCAAGAAATGTCTTCGCCCGATAGTAGGCATAGGCCGAAACGCCCAGCACGGCGCACGTAGCCAGCGCCAGCGCAATGCGACCATACTTCGTCGCGGGTCTCCACCAGGGAGCACTCACTGGCTTGCGCAGAGTTGGCGAGAGCGGCTCGTCGAAGTCGTCGAACTCCGGCATTTCCAGCGGCGCGCCGGGCAATCCACGCCCTTTTACAGGCGTAGGACGCTGTGCACGCCGGAAGCGGGGCTCCGAGGGCGCGTCCTCTTCCCAATTCAGGGACCGGGTTCGTGTATCGCGTTGTATAGCCACACTTAAGCAGAGGTCGAGAGAATCGCCAGCCTCAACTATAGCCCGCTGTTGTCTGCACCTTAGCCCCAAAGGACCAGGGGGAATCCGCACCGTTAAGGGCCTGTTCCGTGCCGTACGCCTGCCCTGCATCCATGAAGCGACTTCTGGTTCTTCTCGCCGCCTGATCCCGCTCAAGCTGAATCCAAACTTGAAGTGCGTCTTTTGAACTCAACCTGCAATCATAGCCAGCACACTGTCTAAAAATGCGCGCCTCCCTTGCCGTTCATTAAGCCAAGTAAGTGCACAATGGTTCTGGGCAACCCCGATTTGTTGGCTTGCCGTCAGGCCGGCCAACAGCCAGCACACCCCATCCCCTCCCCCAAATCTCTGCAAATTGTCGGTGGTCGAAAGACAAGGAGCGGCAGATTCAACTTACTTTTTATCAATATCTTAACCACTTACGAAGCCGAGTGTGAGCCGCCCGGACAACTCGAAAATCCGCGTCAAAATCGCGCAATTTTGGCCAGTTTTGTGCGAAAAAGTCGCGGTTTCGGTGCGAATCGGAGCAGTTTTCGTATTTTTGATGCGAATGCCAAAGCAAAGCCTTGGCAGCAACCCACAACAGTTCCTCAACGGACACAGCCTCAAGTTCTGCCTTGCGATTTAGCTCCACTCAAGCGTGATCACGGAATCAGCCGGCAGTTCCACTTCCAGTGCCTGCTTGTCCATCACCAGTTGCGCTCGTGTATCGTCGCCGCGGTTCGCCAGCACCACCACGCGGCTACCATCGGGATTCGTAAATCCCGTGTGCGTCACCGTGCCACCCGCGCCGTTTGCGCCAATGCCGTCGGTGGCAAATACCTTCGCGCCCCGCTTCACGTGCTTTGAGTAGTGCGCGAACGCCCAGTATTGCCCGCTCTTGGTAATCGCGTGCGTCTTGCTATCGATGGTGATCACGCCGCCACATGAGAATGGCCCGATGTTTGGTTTGCCTTTCTCATCCAGGGCCATGTTCCATGACGTAATGCACCGCGCCCAGTTGTTCAGAATGCCGTTAAAGGCCTCCGCCCATTTCGTATAGTCCGTCTGGTAATCCGGCTGGCTGATGTCCGGCCCGCCCTCGGTCCAGTACGCATGCTTGTCAGGAAATGCATCATGCACCCGTGTCATCGCATCCGGCCCGCCCACATATCCGTGCCACGCAACGCCGTCTACATACTTGTACACATCGGGATCGGTCAATTCATCCAGTGCACGTCCCCACAGGCTGTAATTATGGTCCAGAATCCAGATCTTCGTGTCGATACCTGCCTTCTCCAGTGTCGGCCCCAGATGGCTCTTCACAAACTCCATCTCAGCCTCCTGCGCCCAGACGCACGCCGGCATGCGGCCTTCCTGCTCCGCATCCGTCTCGTTCTGCACCGTCACCGCATCAATAGCAACACCGGCGGCCTTGTAACCTTCCAGAAATCTTCTGAAGTACTCGGCATACGGCCCAAAGTTCAGCTTGCGCATCGCTCCGCCCAGCATCGTGTGGTCCGGTTTCATCCACCCCGGGGGGCTCCAAGGCGATGAAAACAGAAACAATTCCGGATTCACCTTCCGCGCCTCGCGCAGCATCGGCAGAATGTACGCCTTGTCGTAATCGATGGAAAACTTCTTCAATTCCGGATCGGGCGTCTCGCTCTCGTCATAGCTGTACAGCGTCCTCGAGTAGTCGCTGGCGCCAATCGTCGTGCGGCATACCGCCATCGCCATCTCATCTGCCGCGAACAGATCGCGCATCACCGGCGCTCGCTCAGAATCCGACAACTCGTTCAGCATGTAGCAGGCAGCATCCGTCATCGCCGCGCCAAATCCCAGCACACTCTGCTTAACGGCTGCAGGATTCAGCATGATCGCGGTCGCGGCCACATTGCCTGAGGGCTTCCACGCAAGGCTCTGCTGCGCTGCATGCCTGCGCTCACGAAATGTTCCCCACACTCTTACCGGTCCAGTCGCCGGAGCGGCCCATGCGGACATTTGAGGTGCGAGCACAACTCCGGCCGTCGCAACCGAAGCCGTCTTCAAAAAACTTCTGCGTGTACTCATTGGCGTAGAGACTCCCCTGGATGCAATCACTTTTCCGCGACGCATCATAGCAGCGGGAAACCGCTCAAGTAAAACCTTTAAGTAAGGGATTAATTCCAGCCGGGAACGTTTGAATTTCTTCAGCCGCGCTCAAGCGCCGCAACAATCTGTGGCGCAAGCTGGCTCACACTTCCCGCGCCCAGCGTCAGCACAAGATCGCCTTCCTTTGCTTCTGCCGTCACTGCCGCAATCGCCGCGGGAAAATCCGCCACCGTCTTCACGCGCGGACCTTTTACCTTTGCCGCAAGCGCATCCGCTGTCACGCCGGCGATCGGCTCTTCGCTTGCAGCATAAATCGGCAACACCGTCAGAGTATCCGCAGCTGCAAACGCGCCGCCAAAGTCATCCATCAAATCCCGCGTGCGTGTGTAACGGTGCGGCTGAAAGACAACATGAACCTGCTTGTGGCCGCACTCGCGCGCCGCAGCCAGCGTCGCGCAAATCTCGGTCGGATGATGTCCGTAATCATCCACCACCGTCACACCGCGCGCAACACCGCGCTGCTGGAAACGCCGGTCCACCCCACGAAAATGCGACAATCCTTCGGCAATCTTCTCGCCCGGAACTTCAAGCTGATGCGCAATTGCAACCGCTGCCGTGGCATTCAGCACGTTGTGCCTTCCTGGAACCCGCAACTCGAAAGGCCCCAGCGGTCCATCCTTCGTATTCACCAGAAAGCGCGAAAAGCATCCCGGCTCCGTCTCCAGAAACGCCAGCCTGTAATCGGCCTCCGCCGCAACGCCGTAAGTAAACACCCGCCGATGCGCGCGCGGCAGAATCGCTGCAAGCGCCGGATTATCGATGCACGCCGTCACCGCGCCGTAGAACGGCACCTTATCCATGAACTGAAGAAATGCCTGCTCCACATCCGCCATATCGCGGTAGCAGTCCATGTGCTCGCGGTCCAGATTCGTCACTACCGCCAGAATCGGCGACAGCTTCAGAAACGAGCGGTCACTTTCATCTGCCTCAGCCACCAGAAACTGCGTGGAACCCAGCTTCGCATTCGACCCCAACGCATCCACCCGGCCGCCTACAACAACTGTTGGGTCAAGCCCGCCTGCGGCCAGCACTGCGGCCACCATCGATGTCGTCGTTGTCTTGCCGTGCATGCCTGCAATTGCGATGCCGTACTTTAACCGCATCAGCTCAGCCAGCATCTCCGCGCGCTGAATTACAGGAATCTTCCGCGTCTTCGCTTCCAGCACTTCGGGATTCGTTGCCGACACCGCGGAACTGGTTACAACCACCGTTGCACCGGCAATATTCTGCGCTGTATGGCCCTCGTAGATTGTTGCGCCCAGCTTCTCAAGCCGCTCCGTCACGGGACTGCGCCGCAAATCCGAACCGGAAACCTTCATATCAAGATTCAGCAAAATCTCGGCAATGCCGCTCATGCCGATGCCGCCAATACCGATGAAGTGCGCGTGTTGTGAAATTGCGAACATGGAGACGAAATTTCAATGTATCACCAGTAGCGCGCGCACAAAGATGCTCGTATCCCATGTGCGGTCGCAATTTATTGCTCCGCATACCTTTTCGCGGTCAACACGTTATGGGTCAAAAGTTGCGCAACTTTATTTTCGAGAAACACCGCAACACTTCGCCGCAACCGCTGTTCAATCGGGACATGAACGGCGCGCCCCAGGGCAGCAGGATCGAAGCCCAACCCAAGCGTAGCCGAGTCTCTTCCGGTGCAAGCGCGGGCGAGAAGGAATGGAGGAAGTATGGTCAGCATGACGAAGTGGATGCTCGGAGCAGCGTTGGCATTGGGCGTAGCAGGACTGGGAGCAACCTCAGCCCATGCGGCACAGTTCGGGGTCTATGTGGGCGCCGGACCTGAAGCGTACGTTCCCCCAAGCCCTGGTCCTGGATACTTCTGGGTTGCCGGCTACTATTCCGACGGCTACTGGATCCCCGGACGGTGGGAGTTCCGCGGAGTCTACGGTGGCGGATATTACGGCAACAACTACTATGGCGGGCGCGTGTATATGCGTGATCGTGACTGGGATCATGACCGGGGATGGCATCGCGATGATTACCGCGACGGCGACCGAGGCTGGTATCGTGGTCGCGACATGGACGGCTTCCGACGCCACGACCGCGACGACGATCGCCACTGAGCGCAACGAAACTTAAGGCTTTCCCTTGGTTCCTCCAGCAGCAGCCTCTCCTTAGGGAGGGGCTGTTCTGGACCTGGAGTGCCGCAACTGCCTATAACTATCTTGAATTGAGTCACTAAGCCCGGATTTCCACAGATTCGAATATGAAGGCTCCATTAAGACGATGAAAGGATTCTAAGAAAGACCGCAACTTCGCCTCAGATTCTCTGTTTGCATGAACGTACGCCGGAGGGAAGCAGTAGCTCACTACCGGCGGGTGCCCTCAATCGGCGAAAAAAGGCCGATCTACGGACCCGGCATCCTTTGGGACCGCAAGGCACGAGGAGGAAGAGATGAAAAGTTCTCGCCCGGTTCTACTGGCAATGCTGTTGGCTTTGCCTATGCTGATGGTCCCCAAAGCACACGCACAAGTCTCAGTCGGTGTCGGAATAGGTGTTGGCCCCGCGGTTGTTCCTGCACCCGTTTACGCTCCGGCCTATAGCTACGATTATGACGACGACGATGACGGCTACGTCGATTACGGTCCTCCCCCGGTTTGCCCCTACGGCTACTACAACTACTACCCCTACGCTTGCGCACCCTATGGTTATTACGGACCAAGCTGGTTCGTAGGCGGTGCCTTCATCGGCGCAGGCCCCTGGTACCACTACGGCTGGTACGGACATCGCGGCTGGTACGGCTATAGAGGTGGCTATGGCCGCAGCTGGTACGGCGATGGCGACAGATACCGCTATGGCGGACACTATGCTTACCGCGGCGATGGCTATCGCGGTGGATACCGCGGCGGCTACGGCGGACGCGAAGGATATCGAGGGGGAAATAGAGGACGTGGCGCCTACGGCGGCGGTGATCACTATCGCGGTTATGGATACGGGAATCACATGCCTGCTCCGCGCGGATTTGCGGGTGGCGGAGGATTCCGCGGCAACTACGGCGGCGGTCACAGTGCAGCACCTCGCGGCTTTGGCGGCGGTGGCCATGTGAACGGTGGATTCCGTGGAGGCTTCGGTGGCGGCGGTCATGCTGGCGGTGGATTCCGTGGAGGCGGAGGCTTCGGCGGAGGACACGGTGGCGGTGGCTTCCATGGTGGTGGCGGTGGCGGCTTCCACGGTGGCGGCGGCGGTCACGGTGGTGGACACCGATAAACAAATTCTCAGATACCAGAAAGCCCGTCTGCTTCGGCAGGCGGGCTTT
>JAGWSG010000195.1 GCA_028876335.1 Acidobacteriota bacterium | reverse complement strand
TCATTACATGGGAGCAGATCCAAGCCGGGGGTACATTGCACTTTGTCATGGGGCCAAAGCCATCCAAATGGGCCAGCCAGTGGCGTCCCACACTCATCGCGGCAAACTGATGCAGTTTCCCTGGGCGCAGTGTTAAGTTCGCCAGGTTGGTAATGACTCTGCGTCCAGTGTCATTGTGGACTCCCTTTACGGGCGAACCCAGTGCATCACGCGAGCTGGTGATGCAGCATACAGACGTCGCCTTAACGTCCGAACCATCATCATCCACTGCGGGTGGTGCCCATCAGCGAGGGCAAAGTCCAGTGTCGTTCTCGCAACTTAACGCTCTTCCGTTTCTTTCAGTTCGCGACATGTGGTCATTGGACTCCGCAGAACACGCACGACAGGGTGCATGAGGTGTCCCATGAAGAAATTCCTAACCATCATTGCGATGCTATTGGTTGTCTTCGGCACAGTTGCGTCCGCAGAGGAAACCACGTTCAGCACGTGCAAGCTTGCTGACGCCAAAGGAAAGCAGGTTGATGCCCGGTTCACTTTGAGCGACGAGGGAAAGAAGGTAATTATCCAGGTCTCTGACCGGGATGTTGCTGTGATCTCTTATGACAACATTGACAAGTTCTCTTACGAGTACACGAAAAAGCACAGGGTCACGCAGGGTGCAATCGTGATGGTGGCTTCATTGGGAGCCGGGGCCATCGTGATGCTCACCAAGTCCAAGAGTCATTGGCTCTACATTGACTATCGCGAGGACAACGCGGCGAAGTCTATCGTGTTGCGTCTTGATAAGAAGGACTACCAGAAGGTCTTTGAATCCATTAAGGCTCACACCGGCAAGGACGTCATCTATTTGAACGCTGCGGATAAGTCAAAGGAAAAGACCAAGAAGGTAGACAGCAATCCGGAACCTTCGGGCAACTAAACTCTTACCCCCTCCCTCACCACAGGTCCCACTCGCGGTTCCATCTTTGGAGTTCGAGTGGGACCTTGCATTTCACTTGCCTGACGCGCCACTGGCTTTCTCCACTCGCGCAACCCGAACTCCGTTCGGACTCACAATCGCTACTGACCCGTTACCCCCGGGCCGCCAGTACCTTCAAGAACTGCTGTGCGCCCATGTGATACTTGAATGCTTTGCGTCCATCGATAAACACCACGGGCACTTCGTCGTTATACTTCGCGCGTAACTCCGGGTCGGCATCGATGTCCACTTCGCGCCACTGAAAGTTCGCCGCATCCTGCAGCTGTTTGAGTGTTCCCTTCACCACGTCGCACAGGTGGCACCCTTCCCGCGAATACACCACAACCTCATGCATAGTGCGATTTTATCTGCGATCGGGACTTCAGCTGCATTTCGGTTGCAGGCCCTCCGGTAAAACTACCGTAATGGAAGAAGCAGTCCCTGTTGATGGGCTTAGAACTGCAGGCTTATCCAATCAACTCCGCCCCCCGCATCAACCCCACCACCTTCGTCCGAACGGGTTTCAGGACCGGCAATTTCGCCAGCTTCAGCAATTGCAGCGTCAACTCCAGCGCGCCGGCGGCTAGTATTCGCGTCTTTTTTTGTCCGGCTGTCGTGTCGTAAAACAGCATTACCAGTAGCCCCATCTGCAGCGCCCACAGCACCACCGGCAGCAACATGGCCAGATCGGCTGGCAGCTTTTCTGCCTTAAGCGCCTCGGTAAAGACGGTAATGCTCCGCTCACGAATGGCGCGTGTTCCTTCACCCAGGCAGCTCAGAGGATGATCGGGCTCGCCCGTATAGCGAAACACCACGCCCAGCACAGGTCGGTCTTCCGCCGCCAAATCGAGCTTGCTCACCAGTGCAATTGTCAGGCGGGTCTTCAAATCTTTCTTTTCAGCAAACACCGGCGCGCACATCTCCTCCTGCCGCGCTTGTACCCGTTCATAGTAGGCTTGGATGATCGATTCTTTGCTTGGGAAGTAGTAGTATGCCGCGCCCTTGGCCACCTCAGCGCGCTCAGCTACCTGCTGCATTGTCGTTGCGTCAAAGCCCTGCTCGCGGAAAAGCTCTAATGCAGCCTCGAAGATCTGCTGCCTCGTCTCCGTGCCCTTTGTCGTTGCCGGATCAAACTTGACCATGGTCAAATCATGCGCGCGTTTCTGACTGCGGTCAAGAATATTATTTGACTATGGTCAAATTGGACTCATACTTCAGAACCTCGTCTTGCCGTACACTGGATTCGCATGTCTGCGCACATCGCCATTCCAGAGCCCACTTCGTCCGACACCGAATACAATCAGCGTGCCTTGCCCCAATATCTCGCCGCGCTTCACTCAGCGGGTGCCACGCCAATTGTGATTCCGTTGCACGAGCGGCCTGACCGCGTCGCCAAGATTCTTGCCACGGTTCACGGGGTGCTTCTGCCCGGCAGCCGATATGATATCGATCCGGAACGGTTCGGTGAGCCGCGTCAGCCGGCATGCGGCCCGGACGATCCAGGCAGAACTGCCGTCGACGAGTTGCTCCTCCAGGATGCCTTTAACCTCCATAAACCCATCCTCGGAATCTGCCACGGCATGCAGACTCTCAATGTCTGGCGGAATGGCTCCCTTATTCAGGATCTGCCAACTGCCATCGGTACTGCCGTCAACCATAGTCCTGGCCGTCACATTGCTGAAGCTCACCCGGTCGAAATCAGCCAAGGATCCCGGCTTGCGGCCCTTGCTCAAGGCAAACCGCAGCAGGTCAACTCCAGCCATCATCAGGCCGTCAAAGTTGCAGGTGACAATCTCCGCATCGTCGCTGTTTCTCCAGTTGACCAGGTAATAGAAGCCGTTGAGCTAGATGATCCGGACCACTTTGTGGTTGCGGTCCAATGGCACCCCGAGCGTACCTATACGGAAAGCGCTCTGTCTCGCGCCCTTTTCGCAGCCTTCGCGCATGCAGCAGAACTCTGGCATCCACGTACTTCTGAAACTGTCATGACGGTCATGCGGCCATGAGTGAACCGGGAGTGTATGAGGCCAGGCTGAGTACACTTCTGGCCAGCGCCGGGTTAAAGCCACTTTCTGAGGCTCAACTCAGTCAATTTGCGGTGTACCTCAATCTGCTTCTGAAGTGGAACGCCCGCCTCAATCTCACCGCGATTCGCGACAGCGATGGCATTCTCTCACGGCACTTTGTGGAGTGTATTGCCTGCGCGCAGTCCCTCCCCCTGGGCATTACGTCCCTACTCGATCTGGGTTCTGGGGCAGGGTTTCCGGGAGTTCCTATAGCGATATGCCGTCCAGATATTGCGATTACCCTGGCAGAATCGCAGAATAAGAAGTCGGCATTTCTTCAGGAAGTGGTCCGGAGCCTTGCAATCAGTGCCTGTGTTTGGTGCGGTCGCGCAGAGTCGTTGCAGGCTCAATACGACTGCGTTACTCTCCGCGCGGTTGACCGCATGGCGCTTGCAATTCAGGTGGCAGCCGAGCGAGCAAAGCCAGGCGGCTGGCTTGCGCCCATGAGCACTCACGCAGATTTACCCTCGCTGCAGGTAGCCGTGGGGCCGGGGTTTCAATGGCAAGATCCTATTCCACTCCCAGCCAGCGAGGATCGAGTCCTTGCGCTCGCGCGAATGACAAGCTCTGCGACATGAAGATGTTCCACGTGGAACATCGATTATCCTTCAAACTGTCCCATGTTGAATGTTCCACGTAGAACATTGGAGGAAATCGAGCCTCAACGACACGTTTAATCCAAAGCACACATTCCTCTTTTACCTGCAGCCGCAACAAGCAAAGCCAGTCCAATTTGCGCCAGGAAAGCCTTGGCGAATGCTGCTGGGGCAATAAGTTTTCCACCGATACCGCACTTTCTAACTGACTAAAGTGTGCGTAGCCGATTCACACTCAACACTCGATCTCCGTTTGACTTACCCGCATCATCCGCCTTCGGTTCGGGAAGCTTTCCACAGCATCCCCACATTCTCCACAACCCTCCAGCCTGTACGCCTCGCAATCAACTGCCGTAATCTCAAGTCCCATGGGCAAAATCCTCGGTGTAGTCAATCAAAAAGGCGGCGTGGGGAAAACAACCACAGCCATCAATCTTTCGGCATGCCTGGCTTTGGAGGGGTTGCGCATTCTCCTTGTCGACTGCGATCCCCAGGCAAATGCTTCCTCAGGTATGGGGCTGCAACGGGATGATAATCGCCACTCCATTTATGACGTCATCGTAGGAGAGGCGCCTGCGGAGCAGGTCATTCTTCCCACTGAGATTGAAACACTTTGGATTCTGCCGGGCTCCAAGAACCTCACCGGTGCCAATGTGGAACTTGCAGGCATTGAGGGCCGCCATCTGCGTCTGAAGAAAGCCCTGGATCAGGTCGCCGACAAATACGATTTGGTGGTTTTGGACTGCCCGCCAGCGCTCGATCTGCTCACACTCAATGTACTGGTAGCCGCGCAATCCCTTATTGTCCCCATGCAGGCAGAGTATTTCGCCCTCGAAGGCGTCACTGAGCTGCTTTCCACCCTCGAACGCATCCGTGCCGCCTTCAATCCAGACATCTTTATTGAAGGTGTCCTCCTCACCATGTATGACGACCGAACAAACCTCGCCCAACAGGTTACACAAACCTTGCGTGAATACTTCGGTGACGGCCTCTTCAAAACTGTCATCCCACGCAATGTGCGCCTGGCTGAAGCTCCAAGTCACGGGAAACCGGTAGCACTCTACGATGGTCGCTCGAGAGGAACTGAGGCCTATTTTGAACTGGCTGGAGAGTTCCTTGCCAGGAACGAGATGGAAAGTCCCAAGGGGAAAGCTCGGAAAGCCGCAGCTGCAGCCGCTGCAGAGAGCAAAAAGGAAGTCAAATTCTGGCCCTATTCCTGACCCTGCTAAGCGGGGCGAACAACCTGACATAACACTCCCCTGACATCAATTGCAAAACCACGTAAGCCGGCCAAATGGCCGCAGAAGGAACAAAACAATGACAGCAGCCGCCCAGGATTTTAAGCGTCGCGCACTTGGCAAAGGTCTCGACTCTCTTATCCCGCGCCCAGTTGGACAAACTGCGGCTACGCATGCCGTATCCGCCAGCGACTCCGAGACTGGGAAGCCGCGTGAGATATCCATTAAACTCGTTGATCCCAATCCATATCAGACACGCGGCCAGATGGATCCCAAAGAACTGGCTGACCTTGCCGCATCTATCAAGGCGAATGGCGTGGTGCAGCCCATTCTGGTACGCCCTCAGGCCAACGGCCGTTTCCAGCTCATCGCAGGTGAACGCCGCTGGCGCGCTTCCGAGCAGGCGGGTAAGGAAACAATCCCCGCACTCCTCCGTCAGGTCTCTGATGAACAGGCGATGGAAATTACCATTGTCGAGAATCTCCAGCGAGCTGACCTCAATCCGATGGAACAGGCACGCGCCTTTGAGCGCTTGGGTCGCGAGTTTCATATGACCCAGGAAAAGATAGCCGAGCGTACTGGAAAGGATCGCGCGTCTATATCTAACTTCATTCGTTTGTTGAAGTTACCTAAGTCTACCCAGGACCGAGTTGAAAGCGGCCAGCTCAGTTTCGGTCATGCCAAAGTCCTTCTCGCTCTCGAAAACCCTGAAGAAATAGAAAAGGCAGCGCAGCGAATCGCAGGACTTACGCTTTCTGTTCGCCAGGCAGAGACGCTTGTGCAGGGCATCCTGAATCCGGAGTCCAAGAAGAAGGAACCCAAGCCGGAGCGTCCTGTAGATCCCAACGTCAAGGAAGTAGCCGAGCAGTTGCAGCGCGCCCTCGGCTTGCGCGTCAGAATCGAGGACAACAAAGGCCGCGGAAAAGTCATCATCGAGTATGCCCGGCTCGAGGATTTCGATACCCTGCTCGACAAGCTGGGAGCTGCGTAGCGACGCAATCGTCTATCCACTCACCCAAAAATAGAAAGCCCCGTACTCATAGTTGAGAACGGGGCGCTTTTGTTTGCGATGCCGATGGCAGTGGCCACCGGCCAGCTGCTACGCGATGATGTCTGTCGCACGACGTCCGAACTGACCATTGCGACGGTCGCCATTCTTCCTCGAGTCGCGGCGGTCGCGAATGCGCGTCATATCCGGCAAAACGATCCAACGGCCGGCTTCAGGCTCAAGCGTTCTGCTTTCGTCCTCTTCATAGTGTGCGGTTGTTTCGTTCCCGCTAGTCAGCATGCGATTCAGTACGGGAATGTTCGCGCGCTGCGTTTCGACAAAGTCCACGCCATTCACTGTCAGCGTAAAGTCAGAGTTGTCTGCGCGTGTAATATATCCCTTCTTCAGCAAATACCAGGTCGTGAACTCCAGGTAATCGCGCGGGAAGCCCATGCGCTTCTCGATCTCTGCCAGCGAAACCTCGGGCGCCACGGGATTATGGCGGCGCTTGTAATAGAGAACCGCCAGGACAGCAAGGCGACGATTCAACTCGCCCTGCATCGTATCCATGAAGTCGATATTGGTCGACAATGGCGGAGGCTGCGGCACCGCAGTTTCTGACTCCATGTCATACGACATCCGTCGCTCGGGGTCAGAGAGCACGTCGTACGCTTCACGCAGCTGATTGAACTTCTCGGCATCTGCGGTTTCAGGATTGTCCGGATGAAACCTCGCGGCCAGAAAGCGATACACGCGATGAATTGTGTCGAAATCCGCCGACCGGCTGATCTGCATGAGCTCGTAATAGTCTGTTTTATCCATAACAAGCATTTGGGACCTCCTCCGCAGCTTAGAATGTTTTCGGATTCTAGCCAGCCTTTGACGTACCTGAACATCGCCCAAACCGGGCAGCAGATATCATGCAAGGGCAATGAAATAGCCGTTCACAGTGCTGGGTAATGCTGCTTTTGGGGAATGGTTCGATACGAACCACATACTACAAACACCCACAATCCATGCACATTCGGGGAGAAGTGCGCTTTTCCTGGCTGAACTGGCTATTGGAGTTTTAGTCCGCCTTTCCGAGGGAGACGATAATTCGTTGAATTCTACCGCGAAATTCCCTGTGAATCCCCAAAATTGAACAAGTTATTGAGTCAGGTTAGGAGTCATTTTTTTCTTTTTGATTGACGATCTGAGATAGGGGAAGCATTGTGAGTGCATGCTCCTTTCAAGTCGACTTGTTGGTCTTGCCTTGCTTACCGCCGTGATCTCAAATGCGCAATCTGCACCGAAAAGTCCGCTCGCGCCCTTTCTCTCCGTTACAGATCCCGTCGTCGCTCTCACCCACGTTGAGCTGATCGACGGTACAGGCTCCGCTCCACAGTCGGACCAGACTGTCGTAATCGATCACGGCCAGATTGCCGCCTTAGGGCCAAGCGCCACAACACCACCGCCGGTGGGTGCCCGCGTCCTCAACCTCTCTGGACACACTGTCTATCCCGGCCTGGTCGGCATGCATGAACATCTCTTCTATACCGAACCTGAAGACCGTCAGCTTGGAGGCCTTGTGGCGGGCGAACTGGTGGATACCGCACCTCGCCTTTATCTTGCTGCTGGCGTCACCACCGGCCGAACCACAGGCAGCATCGCCCCCTACACCGACCTCAATATCAAGAAAGAAATTGACGCCGGACTTCGCCCCGGTCCTGATCTCGACGTAACCGGCCCCTATCTCGAAGGGGAACCCCCACTCATTCCTCAGATGCATGCACTCACTGGGCCCCAAGAAGCTCGCCAAATGGTCGACTACTGGGTGGGCCAGGGTGTCACCTCCTGGAAGGCCTACATGCACATCACTCCCGCCGAGTTGAAGGCCGCCATCGATGAAGCGCACAAGCATGGCCAGAAACTCACCGGTCACCTCTGCACCGTCGGATTCACAGAAGCCGCCAACATGGGCATAGACAACCTCGAACACGGCATTGCAGTTGACAGCGAGTTCTTTCCCGGCCGGAAAGAAGGCGAGTGTCCCGATGGACTGCGCGGCGAAATGGCAAAGGATCTCGACATATCCAGCCCGGCTGTCATGTCCATGATCCACACCCTCGTCGAAAAGCATGTCGCTGTCACATCCACCCTTGCCGTGTTTGAAAGCATGGCTCCCGGCCATCCGCCCATGAGCTTCCTGCTGCGCGAGCAGAGTTCCATGCCTGCAGAAGTCTTTGCCAGCGTTATGACCATTCGCGGGCAAATCGGCGATCATGCCTCCCGCTCACCCATGGGCACACTGCTCAGAAAAGAAATGCAATTCGAGCGCGAGTTCGTATCCGCCGGCGGCCTTCTCATGTCCGGTTGCGACCCCACAGCATACGGCGCCGTCCTCGCCGGCTTCGGGGATGAACGCAATCTCGAACTGCTTGTGGATGCTGGATTCACGCCGCAGGAGGCAATTCACATTGCCACAGAGAATGGCGCAAAGTTCCTCGGACGCGACAAGCGCATCGGAACAGTTGCTATCGGAAAACAGGCTGATCTTGTCGTCGTCAAAGGAGACGTGGCCAAAGACATCTCTGCCGTCTACAACGTCGAAACCGTCTTCAAGAATGGCGTCGGTTACGACTCGCAGAAATTAATTGACTCTGTTCACGGAATGGTTGGCTATCGCTAAAAGTGGAAGATCGACGCGGTCAATGCAGCAGGCGAACAAAGTGTCAGGCAGCCGCTACAAAAGCCGGAAGAGCATTGCTCGCGCTCACCTGCAGCAGCTCTGTCATCCGCGCAGCCAGTCCCGTATACATTGAAGCAACCTGAAAGGTATTTACCCGCACAGTCTCCGTCGCCTGGCTCACTAAACACTGGGCCAGCGTCTGCATCACGCAGATACGAATCTGCGTTGCGTCCGCATGGATGTTCTGCAACAACACCGGGTCCACATTGCTCGCATTCCGCGCCGCAAAGTTGGCAATCTCCAGCATCACGCCCGCGCTCTTGTAGATTGCCTTCAGCCCCTTCACGCCGCCCAGTTTCTCCCACGTTTCTTCCGGAGTCGTGTTCAACCCTTCCTTCCACGGGAAGTGCTCGCTGAGCGCATGGAAATTCAAGCCGGACTGCAGCCTGGAAATCAACGACTCCCAGGTCTCGCGATTCCGGCTACGCACAGATAGCTGCCAATAGCCGAAGTATCCGACGATTGCAACCACCAGTGCGACTTGTCCAATGATCCAGAGCATCTTTCGAGCTGTCCTGCGCCATAAGGCGAGTTAGGGAAGTTGGCGTCTGCCTCTCCGCCCTGTAATGCAGGGCAAAGAAGAAATGCGGGGCCCGATGAAGTGCAACAAGCTAGAACGGTCAATCGCTTTACTTGAAGCCCCAGAGCCGTAGTCCTGGGTTCCTCACACAATTGAATGTAGGATGAATTCCGTAGTGCAACAATCACACTTTTGTGGTGCAAGCTGGGCCATTGGTATCATCCAGCTTCCATCAAATCAATAAGATATATCCCATTTCATGGAGCCATCAGCCGCCCTGCCCCATGGCACCTTACAGTGCCTCATTTCTGCGGCCTTTGCCGCTCCTCGGCCTCCGTCAGCCAGCCACGCTTCAGTTTCTCGGGCGCCACCGACGACAGATAAGGTTTGATATCCAGAATCGGTGATCCGTCCAGCATGTCCACGCCCCGCACTCGGATCTTCGAGCCTTCAACCCCCAGAATCTCCACCACCGTCAGCCCAATCGGGTTCGGACGACGCGGAGACCTTGTCGCAAAAAGCCCATGCGGCCGGTCGTCCGCCGGCGGATGAGAGGTCAGATCATAGTCTGTGATCTCGCTAAATACCCACAGCACAAACAGATGCGAGAATCCCTCCACATCCTTCAGCCCCGCCTCAAGCTCCGGCCTCAACTCCAGCACACCCTCTTCATCGTGCCGCGCCCGCGGCCCCCTCGGCACAGAATGCGTGTCCTCAAACGGGCTCCGCACCCATCCAATCGGTCTGAACGTGTAACTTTCTTTAATTGTTGCCTTCATGCCACCATGCTACGCCGCACCCTTAGGCAAATGAAAAAGCCACCCATTGGGCGGCTTTCATCAATCTCAATCGTTGGTGCCGAAGAAGGGACTCGAACCCCCACACCCTTGCGAGTACGTGGACCTGAACCACGCGCGTCTGCCAATTCCGCCACTTCGGCACGGGACACGTTTCTGGCCAAATCAGCCAGAACGGCAGCATCTTTGAGTCTCGCAAAACAGGTCCGGCATGTCAATGCGGATGGCGGTGCGGCATCTCTCCTGCTTCAGGATTTGTCCTTCTCTGCAATCTTCTGGCGAAGGTACCAGTAAGTAATCCAGAGGATATATCCGTTGCCCACGAACATGCTCCAGCCTGTCCAATTCAGATGCCGTCTGGAAATCAGAGCAAAGATAATCACGAGACTAAATGCGCCGTAAAAAAATAGCGCGAATGTGAGTCCGATGATCCAAATACGCCGGGCCATGCAGGCCATCCTCTCAATATCCTTCACCGCTTGGCAAATGAGCAGGGTCTTCTCTGCTTCGACTTCCAGCTCCCACACCTACTTACGCTTCAGCGCCTCCAGCTCATCCAGCGTCCGCGGCCAGTCCGCTCCCAGCAGGCGCGACAAACTCCGGTCCGCCAGCACCTTCCCGCCCGTCTGGCACACGGGGCAGTAGTTCGTCTCATTGTCCGCATACCGGATCCGCTGCACCGGCGCGCCACAACGCGGGCACGGCTGCTCAAACTTCCCATGCACCGCAAACTCCGGCCGAAAAGCCGTCACGTTTTCAGGGAATTTCCTCCTGGCCTCAGACCCGAGCCGTTCGGTCCACTCCTGCAGCACGTCCCGCGTCGCCTCAAACAGCCGCGACCACTCCTCGTCCTTCAGCTTGTGCGTCTGCGTAATCGGCGAGAGCCGCGCCGCATGCAGAATCTCATCCGAATACGCATTCCCAATCCCGCTCAATATCCGCGGGTCCGTCAACGCCCGCTTCAGCGTTCGGTTCTCTGCCGTAAGTGCTCCGCGAAACCCGTTCAGGTCCAAAGAAGAAATCTCGACGCCACCTGCATCCAGCGCCCGCAGCCCATCCTCCCCGCGCACCACGTGCAGTGAAGCCCGCCGCTTCGATCCCGCCTCCGTCAGCACCAGCGATCCCGCAGCAAAATCGAACGCCGCCAGCATCTGCCTTCCCGATAGCTTTGCGTTCGCCGGCCTCCAGTGCAGCCTGCCCGCAATCATCAGGTGCAGCACCAGCCACAAATCGCCCTCAACACCCATGCAGATGCGCTTCCCCACACGCTGCAGCGCAACAACACGCTTCCCATGTACTGCCTCAAGCGGTGGCTCCACACTTCTCAGCAGAAAGACCGAAGCCAGCCTCACCTGCTCCAGCACCTGGCCCATCACCCGCGCCTCAAGCGCCGTAATGTATGCGGAAATGTCAGGCAGCTCAGGCATGCAAAATGAGAGTGCAGCAACGTATAAAAGAACGCAACGCGAGAACAATGGAAACACACAATAAAATTCCGGAGATCATGAATGTCCGTAAATCCCTGGTCAACCTTGCCTCATGTCTGGACCAGCATCGGCCTACCCGGTTTCGAGCGCCATTCTACTTATCAGGACTACAAGCTCGAAGATATGCCCCGCATTCCCATAACGCTTGATGATGAATTTGAATGGCTAATCAAAAGCGGCATGCCATTTCGTGGCATTGGTCTGGATGAGCGCGATGAGTACGCCCATCCCCTGCCCGCATCCGAAGTCATCGCATTCGCCCAGGCCGCTCACGTCGAACTGCCAACGGCATTCGTGGCTTTTATGAACTCACCTGAGCTGCAATCGCGTATTCATTCCTGCACAGATTGCTATCTCGATCCC
>JAGWSG010000194.1 GCA_028876335.1 Acidobacteriota bacterium | reverse complement strand
CCAGGCGCTCGACAAACTGCTGAAAGAGCACAAACTCACCGTGCCCACCATGTGGGAGCAGGGCCTGTGGGACCAGGAAGACATGTGGGGCGCCAATCACAGTTATCGCGCACTTAAGTCCATTGGCACGCCGGACTCGATGAACCACCTGGTGATGGGCCCGTGGTTCCACAGCCAGGTCAACCGGCCCGGCCGCAATCTTGGCCCGCTGGTGTGGGCAACGGACACCACTGCATACTGGCGTGAGAAAGTTTTGCTGCCGTTTTTCAATGAGTATCTGAAACCTGGCTTACCCAAGGTCGATACGCCGGACGCCCTCATTTACGATCCGGGCCTCGACAAGTGGGATACCTATAAGACCTTCCCGCAGGTTTGCGAGAAGGAATGCCCCTACACCTCAAAGCCGCTCTATCTTGAGGCCGACGGCAAGCTTTCTTTCGACGCACCCAGTGCAAACGAAGCGAAATTTTCCGAGTACGTTTCCGATCCAGCGAATCCCGTGCCCTACTTGCCACGCCCCGTCACTGGCGCAGGCTGGCGCACCTGGCTCGTTACGGATCAGCGCTTTGTGGATGGACGTCCGGACGTGATGACCTTTGAGTCCGAACCATTGAAAGAACCCATGAAGCTGGCCGGCGAACCGATGGTGCATTTGATTGCTTCAACAAGCGGAACAGATTCCGATTGGGTGGTGAAGATTATCGACGTGCGGCCGGAGAGCAGCCTGGCTCCCGCGCCCGGTGAGACGGATTTCCGCGGCTACGAACTGCCACTTGCCACGGACATCTTCCGCGGCCGCTACCGTACGAGCTTCGAGCACCCTGAGGCCATCAAGCCCAACGTGCCGCTGCCGTATGTCTTTGCGCTGCCCATGATCAACTACACGTTCGAGCCCGGCCATCGCATCATGGTGCAGGTGCAGTCCACCCTTTTCCCGCTCTATGACCGCAACCCGCAGACGTTTGTGCCGAACATCTTCCTGGCCAAGCCGACTGATTTCCAGAAGGCCACGCAACGCATCTGGCACACACCCGGCAACGCCACCTACATCAGCCTGCCCGTCGTTCCGGCAGAATAGGAAATGGGAATTCAGTAGTTACCTGCAAAAAGGCCTCCGGGATATCGGAGGCCTTCTTTGTTTGATTCTTGCGTTGAGTCAGGATTCCTTGCGCTCCGGCTTCCACTGGTCATGCAAGTCGCGGTCGAGCCGGTCCTCGTGGTCCTTCTTCTTCTCCTGCTCGCGCCGCCATTCCTGCTCCTGGCGTTCTTCGCGTCCATCACTCATGGGTATTGCTCACCTCAAACGGTTTGGGTTGAATGGAAACTTTCTGTGAGCCATAAGCGAGCATCTTCTGCATGCAATGCTTCGCGCCCGTCACACATAGAATAGCCTCGCATCCAGTCTACGCAGAATGAGGCCAGCGTCGAAAGCGTGCAACGCGGTAGGATATTGAGGAACAGGACGCACCTATTGAGGTTACACATGAGCGACACTCTCATTACACCTGAGCAGATTTCCAGCCTTACACGCGATACCAACTACGGCACCTGGCGCGTGCAGAAAACCTGGAAGCCGCTTTATATTGCCGACGCGGAAGGCTGCTGGATCATCGATGGCGCTGGCAAAAAGTATCTGGACTTTTCGTCGCAGCTGATGTGCTCGAACCTCGGACACAAGAATCCGCGCGTCGTCGAGTCCATCGCGGAGCAGGCGCGGCAGCTTGCCTTTGTTGGCCCGGTGTACGCCACGGAGGCGCGCGCGCGGCTGAGCGAAAAGCTGCTCGAAGTGCTGCCGGAGGGAATCGAGAAATTCTTCTTCACCACAAGCGGAACCGACGCCAATGAAGCTGCCTTCAAGATTGCGCGCATGGTTACGGGCAAGAATAAGATCATCTCGCGTTACCGCTCGTATCACGGTTCAACTGCCGGCTCGGTAGCGGCCACTGGTGACCCGCGCCGCTGGGCCATGGAGCCTGCGGGCAAGCTGCACAATGTCGTCTTTGCCCCGGAAGTGAACTGCTATGACTGCCCGATCAAGCACACGTATCCTGGCTGCGGCGTGGCCTGCGTGGATTATGTGGAGCACATGATCAAGAACGAGAGCGACGTTGCGGCCATTATCTTCGAGCCCATCGTAGGCACCAACGGCGTACTCATTCCGCCGCCTGAGTACTTCCCGCGCCTGCGCGAGATTTGCGACCGCCACGGCGTACTGATGATTGCCGATGAAGTGATGGCAGGCTGGGGCCGCGCGGGCAAGTGGTTCTCCATCAACCACTGGAACCTGAAGCCGGACATTCTCGTCACCGCAAAGGGAATCACGTCTGCATACGTGCCTCTCGGACTTTGCGCGACAACCAAGAAAATTGCCGATCACTTTGAGGACCGCTACTTCTCGCACGGCCACACCTATGAAGCGCATCCCATCACGCTCGGGCCAGCTGTCGCCACCATTGAAGAAATGCAGCGGCTCAATCTGGTGGAGCGCGCCGCGGAGCTTGAGCCCTACGTGCGGCAAAAGCTTGAAGCGCTCAAAGAAAAGCACCCATCCATCGGCGACGTGCGCGGCCTCGGCCTCTTCTTCGCCGTCGAGCTGGTAACGAATCGCAAAACCAAGCAGCCCTTCAACACCATGCGTGACAAGGTGGAAGGCAAGCCGATGGTCGTCGAACAGATTTCTGGCAAGATGATGGCGGACGGCGTAGCGCAGCAGGCCTGGATCAGCCACTTCGTGATTGCGCCGCCGCTGATTGTAACGAAGGAAGAAATTGACTTCGGCATCGACGCGCTGGACCGGCATCTCGGCATTGCCGACGCGCTTGTTGAGTAGGAAGAAGTAGGGGCGCAAACGCGCCCCGCGATTTTCTACCGCGCGCCTTTTACCGGTACTCCCTTGATGTTCAGGTGTACGCGGTAAATGCTCGTGCTGGCAGCGATGTAGAGCGTCTTATTGTCCGGGCCGCCCCAGGCCACGTTCGCAGTCTTCTCCGGCATGTCGATAGTTGCCAGGTGCTTGCCCTCCGGCGAAAGAATCCACACGCCGCCGGGTGCGGCGCTGTAGATGTTTCCGTCCACATCCACCTTCATACCGTCCGGCGCGCCGGGGCGCGTGTCTGAGGTGGCATCGCAAATCACCTTGCCGTCCGCGAGAGTTCCGTCCGGCATTACGCGATAGCGCATCCAGAACTTCTTCGGCTCCGAGTTGTTCACGTAGAGATACTTCTCGTCCGGCGAGAAGGCGATTCCATTGGGCCGCGTGAAGTCCGTGGACACAAGCTCAAGCGCGGCGTGGTCCGGCGCGCTGCCGGGCTTCTGCGTGAGCGCATGCGCAAGGCGATACACGCCATTCACTTTGAGCTGTTTCTTGGGGTCATTGTCACTCTGTGTCTCAAGGCCATACGGCGGATCGGTGAAGTACAGCGAGCCGTCCGTCTTGTACACAAGATCATTGGGGCTGTTCAGCCGCTTGCCCTTGTAGCTATCGGCAAGAATCGTAATCTGCGCCTTTGGGCTCATTGATTCGAGCCTGTACACATCGCGCTGTGCATGTCCCGCGACAGTCAGCCGCCCGCGTGCATCGAGCGTCATTCCGTTTGAGCCCGGCTCCGGCCCGTGGAACGGCGCCGATCCCAGATAACCGCTTGGATGCAGCAGCGTCGTCACACCTTTGCCGGGTGTCCATTCCGCAATTCCATTCTTGTGAATGGTGGCAAAGTACAGCCTGCCTTTACTCCAGATCGGACCTTCGACCCACTCAAATCCCGTCGCCACCTTTTCGAGCTTCGCGCCTGCAGGGATAATCTTGTTTGCTGCCGGATCGAGCCGCTCCACTTTGAGAGGCGTCGTGCTTAGAACATCGGATGAGCTTGCGGGCGGCATCGCGGCGGCAACGGCAGCGGCCAGAACAGAGCAGGGAAGCGCGAGAGCGAGCAGCAGGTTGGAAGCGGAGAAGTTCTTCACGGCAGAATCCTGATGATGGAGTAGCGGCGCATCTTGCCGTGACTCACTTCGCAGGCAGCACGGCGCAAATGCACAACGCCGTCCATCTGAAGCGTTAGCCCGGCATGCTGTCAAGACGAGGTTTTAGTCGAAAACAACCGTCTTGTTGCCATAGCAGAGAATGCGCCGGTCCAGATGCCAGCGTACTGCGCGTGAAAGCACGATGCGCTCAAGGTCGCGTCCGCGCGCCACGAGGTCCTCGACCTGGTCGCGATGCGAGACGCGTGCCACGTCCTGCTCGATGATGGGTCCCTCGTCGAGCGCCTCAGTCACGTAGTGGCTTGTTGCGCCAATCAGCTTCACACCGCGCGCGTGCGCCGCGTGATAGGGCCGCGCGCCGGTGAACGCGGGCAGAAACGAGTGATGCACGTTGATGATGCGCGCCGGATACTCAGCGACAAACTCCGGCGAAAGAATCTGCATGTAGCGAGCCAGAACTACGAGGTCAATCTGGTTCTCGGCGAGCAGGCGGCGCTGTTCCTGCTCGGCTTCGTGCCGTGTCTCGGCGGTCACCGGGATATGGATGAATGGGATCCCGTAAAAGCCCGCAAGGTTTTCGACAGCGCGGTGATTGGAGACGATCAGCGGAATCTCGCAGCGGAGCTCCTCCGAGCGCCAGCGGTGCAGAAGGTCGGCCATGCAATGCAAGTACTGCGAGCAGAAAAGCGCCACGCGCGGTTTGCGGCCACTTGAGGTGAGCTGCCAGCGCATGCCGAGCTCCTCGGCTATGGGGGCGAAGTCCGCTCTGAATTTTTCGAGATCAAAAACTTCCTGATTGGAGTCTGCTTGTTCGGAACCTTCCGGCGTTCCAGCAACTGCGGAGCCGCCACTGCCCTCATCCAAGGGTTTACCGCCTGTAAGGGCCCACTCGACGCGCATGAAGAAGAGCCCCAGGTCATGGTCCTGATGCTGATCAGCGTGCAAAATGTTGGCTCCGTGGTCGTAGAGCAGGCCGGAGACGCAGGCAATCAGCCCGCGGCGGTCAGGGCAATCAATCAGCAGTACGGCAGTTTCTTGCATGGCCAATCTAGCTTACGCGATGGCCCCGCCGTAACGCTGACTTGCCGCGCGCGCCAGGTACCGAGAGTACCCAGCGCACGCGATCAGGCAGCCGATTCGACCCTTGCACGCGCGGGTGCATCCAGTTTTTGCCGCAGCGAACCGGCCAGATCGGCGACCAACCGCAGCCGTTCGGCAACCGGAGGCGGAACTTCCGTGCCTTTCAAAGCCAGTTGCGAGTGCAGCAGCACTCCGGCCAGCATGTTCTTGATCTCGGTTTCCATCTCTTCGGTGGCGGCCTGCCGTGCCATGTGTTGTTCGCGATCACGCCGCGTCAGGGCCGCGCGAATTTCGCGCACCAGCCGCGAGGTGCCTGAGAGTGCAAAATTCAATTGCAGCGGAATCGCCAGGCCTGCCTTCTCCCAGATGGCGTTGGCCGCGGCCGACTCACAGTCGGAGAGCGTTTCGTCAATTACTACTGCCAGAAACTCGCGCCGGCGCAGGTGCGCGAGGGCGCT
>JAGWSG010000193.1 GCA_028876335.1 Acidobacteriota bacterium | reverse complement strand
TGGCGCCGGAGGGATACGGCGAAGTGATCGGAGGCTCGCAGCGCGTATCGAGCTACGAACTGTTGAAGAGCCGTATTGAGGCACACCATCTGCCGATGGAAGCCTTCCAGTGGTATCTGGATCTGCGGCGCTACGGCAGCGTGCCGCATGCGGGCTTTGGCATGGGTATCGAGCGGCTAGTGGCGTGGATCTGCAAGCTGGACCATGTGCGCGAGACGATTCCATTTGCGCGCACACTGCACAGGATTTACCCGTAGGAATCGTCGCGTCGCATTCAACCATCGGGGGGCACCACGTCGTGGCGCGCGGACACGTGTGTTTCAGCACCGATTTGCAAAGTTCCTGTATCTAAGGAACGTGAAGCTGCTCACGCGTGAGGACCTGAACCGATGACATTGACAGCACATGAAGTAGACGAGTTGAAAGCGGCTCCTGCCGTTGATGGAATTTTGCCGGCAGTGCATCGCCGCTGGAGTGCTCAAGCGTATTCCGATCGTGCGGTAGACGAAGGAATACTGAGGAAGCTCTTTGAGGCAGCGCGTTGGGCCCCGTCTTCGAACAATGAGCAACCGTGGCGTTTTCTTGTGGGTCTTCGCGGGACGGCTACGCATGATGCGCTCATGAAATCCCTGAAGGGGTTTAACCTGGCGTGGGCGCCGAAGGCTCCGGTTCTGATTCTTGGAGTTGCGCTGAAAAATTTCAGTTCCAATGGAAAGCCGAACGGATATGCGCTGTACGACCTGGGTGCGGCGACTGTTCTGATTGCGCTGCAGGCCGCAGAGATGGGCTTGAACACACATCAGATGGGCGGATTTGAAAAGAAAACTGCGCGTGAGTTGCTGGACGTTCCGGAGGAATACGAATTGGGTTCACTGATGGCTTTGGGCTACCAGACAGATCCGGATGAGCTCGGCAGTGAACAACTAATTGCGCAAGAAGTTGCTCCAAGAACCAGGAAGCCGTTGAACGAGCTTGTGTTTTCCGCATGGGGTGAACCGGCAACCTTCGTGAAATAGGCACGCACCGGATCGAATCTCCAGCGTCAGGGTACAGTGGAAGCTGGAGGTCGATTTTGGCGTCAAGCCGCGGCACAACAGGAGCAAAGAAGAAAGCGAAGGTCACAAGAATGCCTCATCGCAGGCAGGCATCGAAGCCGCCCATTAGTTGGCGAAGTAAGATGTCGTTGGCCGCAGCCGGCGTGCTTGCTGCTCTGGTGTTTTGGGCCGTGGTGGCGCTTGCTTTTGCTCCGCACACCAATACTCAGCTCAACCGCTACGACGCAATTATCGTGCTTGGAGATCCGGCGGACAGCGATGGGAATCCAACGCCCCAACAGCTTGCGCGGGTGAATGAAGGTGTGCGCGAGTATGAGCGGAGCGTGGCACCACGGCTGATCATGACCGGTGGTCCAGCGCACAACCATTTTGTAGAAGCAGAAGTGATGGCGCGAGCCGCGGCGGCGCAGGGTATTCCAGCCTCGCAAATTCTGGTGGAGCCCCGCGCCCTGGATACGATTCAGAATGCCTGCTATGCCGTCCGCATAATGAAGGAGCATGGCTGGAAGTCGGCGGAGGTGGTTTCAAGTGCGGGACACCTTCCGCGTGCAGCAATGATTTTTGAAAAGACCGGCATTGACTGGCGCACACATGCGGCGCCTCCGCTGGAACCTGAATCAGGGCTCTACAAGACCGCTGTTTCAGTAGTTGAGACGATCAAGACAATGCGCTACCTGATCTATGCGCAATGGGCCGAGAAATGCACGCCCTGACGGTTCTCCTTCGATGGGCGAAGTGCAGATTGCAATGAATTTGCTGCGCCATTGAGACCCTTGCAAAACCTTGAAGGTCCCCGGGAGTCTAAGAACCGTAAGCCAATCCAATAAAAAGGTGGACTGTGGAAGCTCTGGCCGCGTTGTCGGCCCTTGGCGCGGTCCTGTAAGCTGTGTGGTGATGCGTCTTTCCGTAAGGTTTTTCCTGATATTTGCAGCTGCTGCCCTCGTCCTCTCCGCTGTGACGCCTCGCGTTTCGGCACAGAACCAGAGCAGCGATTCCCAGGTGACGGGCAATGGGACCTATGTATCCCTTGATCCGCTGGCCAACGTTCGTTATGACAACCGCTACGATATTTCGCTGGGTGCGGCCTATGCCCACACCAAAACCGGCCCTCCACCTTTACATGAAGGTGCGAATCTGGGTGGTCTTGACCTTGATGCCTCCTACTGGTTTTCCAAGCGTTGGGCGGCGGAAGGAACAGGGCGAGCTTATGTCGGCACCAGCGGTGCGGCCCCCAATCCCTACAACATCAGCGGCCCGTTTGTGGCGCAGTACATTTTTGCAGCGGGGCCTGAGTGGCTCGGTCCACATAACAAGCATGGGGCGTTGTTAGCCCATGCCATGGTGGGTGGTACCTACGGCAAATTCGAGCAGGATTTGCGCGGTAATCCCCCGTCAACAGTTGGATTCTTCAATGACCAGATGGCGATGGCTGCGGTCATTGGTGGCCACATCGATCTGAATCGTTCTGCGCGGTGGGCATTCCGCATTACACCCGATGCAATATACACCCGCTACGGTATCAACTACGGCAACCAGCAGACTTATGGGTACTGGAATTTTGCGATTTCCGTAGGCGCCGAATACAGATTCAAGAGAAAGCGCTAACGCGCAAAGAAACAATAACGGGGCACATCACCGGAGTGCGGCAGATAGAGTGATCTGCCGCACTCCGGTTTTTCACGTTGTAGGAAGCGAACTGCCGGGCTTGCTGCGTGGTTCATGTGCGTGTGTTAACCTTCTGCGTTCAGGGCCATTGCATATTTGGCCGCAAGTGAAATATGCAATTGTGCGACTGATAACACAGCACTTTGCCCGTAACGGCAGATCACGTACCAGGGGCGGGATGGATGCACACAATGAAGGACACGCTGGGAGTATTGCTTGCGGGCGGGGCTGGTGAACGCCTCTTTCCGCTCACCAGGGACCGCGCAAAGCCGGCTGTGCCTTTCGGCGGTCACTACCGCATTATCGATATCACCCTTTCGAATTGCGTGAACTCGGGCCTGAGGCGCGTGTATGTACTCACCCAGTACAAGGCTCTCTCGCTAAACCGGCATATTCGCGAAGGCTGGACGGGCATCATGGCGCAGGAGCTTGGTGAGTTCTACGAGCTGCTTCCGCCTATGCAGCGCACCGGCGCCAACTGGTACATGGGCACCGCAGATGCGGTGTACCAGAACATTTATTCCATCGGCAGTGAGCAGCCGAAGCACGTGATCATTCTCAGCGGCGACCACATCTACAAGATGGATTACAGCCGCATGCTGGACTACCACCAGGAAAAGAAAGCCGACGTTACCATTGCCACGATTCCCATTGCACCGGATGAGGTCAAGCACTTCGGCGTAGTGGAAGTGGCGCCGAGCGGAGAAGTGGTCGGATTTCAGGAAAAGCCCGCATCGACCAACCTGCGTTCTCCGTTCAATCCGAGTGCCGTGGACGCCTCAATGGGTGTCTACATTTTCGAGACTGAATCGCTTATTAAGGCCCTTATCGCCGATTCAGAGGATCCGAATTCGAAGCACGACTTTGGCCACAACATCCTGCCAGCCATGCTCGGCAAGAAGCGCGTCATGGCATACAGCTTCGTGGACGAGAACAAGCAGGAGGCGCTTTATTGGCGCGACGTGGGCACGCTCGACGCGTATTACGAAGCCAATCTGGATCTGTGCTCCGTTTCGCCGACGTTCAATCTCTACGACAAGAGCTGGCCTATCCGAACGCGCGTGCGGCAGTATCCGCCGGCGAAGTTTGTGTTTGGTGAGCCGGGCCGCACGGGCATGGCCGTCAACTCCATCATCACCGCCGGCGTCATTATTTCCGGCGCATCGGTGTCCAACTCCGTTCTCTCGCAGGACGTGCGCGTCAACTCATACTCAGACGTTGCTTCGAGCATCATTTTCTCGCACGTGAATATCGGACGGCATTGCCGCATTCGCCGCGCCATTATCGACCGCGATGTGCATATCCCAGAAGGCACGGTGATCGGCTACGATCCGGTGGAAGACAAGCGGCGCTATTTTGTGACTCCGTCGGGGCTCACGATTGTGACGCGCGAGGCATCGATGTTCGAGAATCCTGTGGAGCCTGAATTTCTGAAGAGATATTGAAACCGGGCTACGCACGAGCCGTTCGGGGGCGCAGCACAAACTGCACTGTATTGGAGAAAAGTTCTTCGTCGCTCCACGTACTTAATTCTGCGCGAATTTCAGGCGTCATCCACTGCACGCCGAGCATGGGATGCGTCACTTTCTCTTCGAGAATGTCGAAGTGACGGGAGAACAGGCGGCGGTACTCCGCGCGGCTTAGATGGTTCCGGTATGTGTTGGCGGTATACCGGCGCTTGCGCAGATGCTCCCACGGTTCTGAGCGGCGCGCAAAGGATTGGTCGACCTCGTACTCATACCACTCCGGCAAGTGACCGCCGGTGATTCCCGTGAAAATATTCGGCCGAATGAGCAGAACCGCATCGGAAGAGACCACGCTTGCCAGACGCTGCATCAGAAGTTCCAATGACTCCGGCGCAATATGCTCGAACACATCCTCTGAGTAAATCAGGTCAATCGGTTCCGGGCCGTAATCGAATCTTGCGGCATCGCCCACAAGGAATCTCGATTCCTCAATCGACATTGCAAAACCACGGGTTTGCAGTGCAAGGCGCAGGTCTGCCTGTTCCTTCCTATCGAAGAGCAGACTGCGCACGGCGGTCTTGAGCGCACGTTCAAGACCGTTGGTTCTCAAAATCTGGATCAGTCGTGAAGGACTGAAGCGCAGCATGGGCATATCCAGATCAATGCCGTGAACGTCTATGCCCATGCTCATCAGCGCGATCATGCGAATGGGGTGCGCACCATATCCGATTTCAAGGACACGTGCGCTGGAGAAGGATTTTCCCGTCAATCGCGCATAGATGCCGCGATACTCCTCGATTGGATTCAGAATGGGATCGAATTTATCCGCGATCGGGGCCGAATGGATTCTCCACTTGAGAAAGACCATGGCCTCACGGAGTTTTTGCAGCGCTCCAGCCTTGCTCATGCTGGACTGTGTATGTATTTGAGGCATCTTCCTCCGATGGGAAAAATCCAGAACCTCTAGCGCCTTGGAGTTGAATCGAGTTTTGCCAGCCTAGTGCTCTGTGGATTTCGTTCCCGCAGGTATTGCAAAGCTCGAGTTCATGATGCCCTTCAGGCTCGACCATGGAATGAGCGTCGGTTCCGGTGTACAGGCGTAGCACGCCACCGCGTAAGGCTGCCAGACGATGGATATGCCTTTTTCGTCGATCCGCCAGTTTTCAGAGTCTCCGACAATTTTGCGAATGGATGCCTGCATATCCATGTTTGGAATCCACTGATCGTAGCTTTCGCCTTCCTGATCGAGCTTCTTATGCAGGTCCCGGTCACATGCGGCGCGCAGAGCTTCCACCCAGTCTGAACCGGCAAGAAAAACGTCGAGTGGCTTTAGCTCCCGCTTCTCGCGAATCAGCCAGTTGAATTCAATTGAGCCATGATTGGGATGGGCTCCATGGCCGTCATATAGACCTGTGATGGTTGCAGTGACGAGGTCGGGACCCACCTTTTCCAATCCGACAGAAATTTCATCGTCTTCCGCCGGCAATGCCGCCCACTTAGTCGAATTGCCGCCCTTTCCGACAATTGTTCCCCGGGCCATCTCTTGTGCCGCGCCTTCGATTGCTGCATTCCATGCCTTCCACTCCGCTGAATCGCTTAAGGCCTCCAGCCACTCGGCTTCAAGTGTGCCGTAACCAGGAATCTCTTCCACCTCTCGAATGTGTGCATCCGCTTCATCTCCGTCTGGCACGGTCAGGTAGAGCGCATGCGATAAAAATCGAATCCCTGCTTGTGTCGAAAGGCCATGTTCAAGGTCATCGTTTCGCTCTCGATACACACCCTCAAGGCAGTCGGACAATTTTTTCTCGCCCTGCTCCTCATATTGGGTGCAATTAAGCCTCCGAAACCTTAGCCAGGCGCGCTGCTCCTCTCGAATGGCTGTGGCGGCCTGCGGCGGTATGCTCCGAAGCAGCTTGCGATACGCTGCATCCATCTGGTCGTCTGCCGCACTCAATGCAGTTGAGGCACAGATCGCCTTCTCCTGTTTTGTGTTCGCTTTTTGGCAGTTAAAGCTGGCCGCGTGCGCGCCGATACTCCCGGCCGCAAGAAAGAACACTGCGATGAAGCCTGCTTTCGTCATCTTCCGCCTACCCATCCTGCCATAGCACCAGAATTTGTGCGAATTCGCAGTATCGGTAAAGTACGGAACCGCGCAACAAAATCATACGTATAGCTCCCTATGCAATGCGTGGGTACATTAAGCTGGAGCGTGATGGGAACGCCCTCTCTGACGAGGGGTTCCCGGTTGACTGCGGCGCGGCCCCGTGTTGAGGCCAGAATCTCAGGAAGTCAACCGGTTCAAGGGGGCAATGCCAAGCCCACAGCCGCTGAGCCAGTAACGCTAGGTAAGGTGTGCGGGGAGGAAAGAGCGCTGGAGATCGACTGGTCCCAAATCGTCCGCCGCTGCATGGATGGGGATTCCGGCGCATGGGCCGAATTAGTCCGCATGCACCATCGTCGTGTCTACGGGCTCTGCTATCGGTTTACGGGTAATGCCACGGACGCCGAGGACCTGACCCAGGACGTTTTTCTGAAGATTTATTCAAATCTGACCAGCTTTGACACTACCCGCGGCAGCCTTCAGGTGTGGATTACCACCATGACGCGCAATCTTCTGGTGGATAACTTCCGCCGCACGAAGAACTTGCGCGCAACCGGGTCTCTGGACGACGGTTGGGATGAGAGCGATGAGTTACGGCCATCGGACAGGCTGGCATCTGACGGACCCTCTCCGCTCGAAACGGCTGCCAAGAAGGAACTGGCCAAGATGGTGCAGGCGGCTCTCTCGAAGGTGAGCGCGGAATTGCGTGAGGCTGTGATTTTAAGAGATTTGCAGGACATGGATTACAAGGAAATCGCCCAGGTTCTGGGCATACCCGAAGGTACCGTGAAGTCGAGGATCAGCAGGGGGCGCGCGGAACTGGCCCGGCTTCTGGAACGTAGTAAAGGACAGGTGATGTAGCCATGACAGAGCGCATCCACATCCCGAACTCCCCCGAATGCGGCCGCTGGGAAACCCTGTTGGCTGATGCGCTGGACGGCGTGCTTCGTCCCGAAGATGAGGCCAGTTTTTCGTCGCATATGGCTGCTTGCCCTGCGTGTACGGCCTTGTTTGAAGAGGCACGGCGCGGGCGCGAGTGGCTGGAGTTTCTCGCTCCGGAGCCAGAGGTGCCGGAGGGTTTGCTTGACCGGTTGCTGGCCGCCACGGGCCCTGGGCAGGTTGCCGGCTTTGGACTGGCTACTGCGGGTGGTGTGGGCATGGTCATGCCGGAGCCCTGGCAGAAGCCCGGCTTCATGGGTTGGGTTCGCCGCTTTGCTGAGCCGCGACTGATGATGACCGTCGCGATGGCCTTCTTCTCGATTGCACTCACCCTCAACCTTACCGGCGTGAAGCTCGCGGACCTGCAAATGGAAAATCTACGGCCCAGCGCGGTGCGTTCCTTTATGGAGCGGCGTCTGGCCATGGCTTCCACGCCCATAATTCGCTATTACGATCACTTGCGGCTTGTCTATGAGGTCGAGTCGCGGCTGCGCGAGTTGCGCCAGAATACACAGCGCCCCAGTAATCAGCAGCCGATGGGTCCGGGCGAGTCAAAACAAACACCTCGCAAAGATGGAGGGTCACGTGTGGACCCTCCACAACAGTCGGGTACACCGACTGAGATGGAATCTTCCGATTATCTAGAAACATCCCTGACGCTTCAGGACAAGCCTTCGTACTACGGCGGCTCCCTGCCCCAGCAGAAAACGGCTGAGGATCCCGGATCATCGGGTGCAAGACGGGAAAGGAGCAAATCATGGATTGTGTAAATCACACTGGAGTTACCGCAACGGCCTTTTGCCAGAACTGCGGCAAGGCCATGTGCGGAACCTGCGTTCGAAATGCGCCAGGCGGGCAGATTTTGTGTGAGCCGTGCTTCATAAACTGGCAGAATCTGCAGCAGCCGTTTGTGCCGCCACCTCCGGGCGCGCCCAATCCCGTGGTGGCTGCAATTCTCGGTGTCATTCCCGGTGTTGGCGCCATGTACAACGGTCAGTTCATCAAGGGTCTCATTCACGTGGTGATCTTCGCTGTGCTGGTGAGCATGGCCAACCACTTCGGCATCTTTGGCCTTTTCATTGCAGCTTGGATCATCTATCAGGTGTTCGAGGCCTACCATACTGCGGTTGCGCGGCGTGATGGTCTTCCAATTCCGGACCCGCTGGGATTGAACGAGCTGAGCCAATGGTTCACGCCGGGTGGACGTCCGCCTTATCCGGGCCAGCCCGGTGCAGGACCTGCCGTGCCCGGAGCGCCTCCTGCCGCGGGTTACACACCTCCTGCTGCTGGACCATATGCCGCCGGTTTCACTCCGGTTTCCGGCTATGGAGATCCAGCCATACCTCCTGTACCACCGGTTCCTCCCATGCCGCCGGAACCGCCGGTCTATTGGAAACGTAAGGAACCAATAGGAGCAGTCATCCTGATCGGTTTCGGATTGATTTTGCTGATGAATCAACTTGGAGTCGTCACGGAACGGATTGTTCATTTCCTGTGGCCGCTTTTGTTTATCGGACTGGGAGCGTGGCTGATCTATCGCCGCGTGGGTGATACCAAGGGAGGCATGTAATGAACCGCTACATTTTGATTCGCCGCCTGACGGGGCCTTCGGTTCTTCTTCTGCTGGGCATCGTTGCCCTGTTGCACCAGGCTGACCTTGTGAGCTGGAATATATTCTTTCCACTACTTCTCATCCTGATAGGTCTGCTGAAGCTTGCACAGCGCGCCGCTTTGGCTGCAGCGGGCGATGAAGTCTACAACTACTATCCCGGAACGTATCCCGGTGCTGGTTATGCCTACGGCTCGCAGCCTCAGACACCGGCGACACAGCCCATTCCGCAGGGACCGGGCCAGTCGATTGTTCCGTCGAATAAGGACTTTGGACAGGGCGGAGGGCAGTCATGAGCAGTCAGCCTCCCAACATGCCCCCGGGCGGCGGAGGCGTGCCTCCATACGACCCCCGCACGCAGTGGAGAATCTATCGCGAACAGCAACGTGCTGCGTGGCGCGCCCAGCGTGACGCGTGGAAAGCTCAACGCTACGCATGGAAGGCACAAGCAACGGGTCCTTACGGTCCGCGAGTGCCGTCCGTTGTTGGCCCCATCATTCTGATTGCCATCGGAATTATCGGCCTTCTGATTTATACCGGCCGTATGTCCTGGGCCAACGCGGCCATGTGGTACGGCAAGTGGTGGCCGCTGCTTCTCATCGCCGCAGGTCTCGCCATGCTGGCAGAGTGGGCCATCGATCTGAAACGCGCCACTCCGGTACGCCGCAGCAACGGGTTTATCGGCGTGCTCGTGCTTCTTGCAATTCTCGGTTTTGCGGCTTCAGGATGGGCCGGATTCTGGGGACCGTTCCGTGGGCAGTGGGGCAATGGCGGCGATGACTTCTTCAACGTCTTTGGCCTGCCGGAGCATGACTTTGATCAGGACACCCTCAATGTTGCCATTCCCGCCAACGCCACCGTGCAGATTGAAAATCCGCGCGGCGATGTGAGCGTAACCGCGGGAGATGTGACGAATATTACGGTGCAGGCACACGAAGTTGCCTACGCCGGTTCTGACGAGGATGCCAAGAAGATATTCGATGCCGAGCAGGCGCATGTGACGGTAAGCGGCACTGCGGTTCTGCTGCGCACAGAAGGCAACAGCAATGGACGCGTGAATCTGACGGTGACCGTGCCGAAGACATCCACGGTCTCGATCAATGCGGGTCGTGGTGACATTACTGCCGCTGGATTGAGCAATGGGATCAACATCACCACCGCGCGCGGCGAAGTGCATGTGAACAGTATTGAAGGTTCAGTTGTGGCACACTTCACGAGCAGCCGTCACGACTTTTCAGCTCATCAGGTGAGCGGAGATGTCACGATCTCCGGCGATAGCAATGACCTCACACTCTCTGAAGTGAAGGGCAAGGTTTCAGTCGATGGAGAAATCTTCGGCGATGTGCATCTAGAGACAATCAACGGCCAGACGCACATCCACACCTCCAAGACAACCGTGGATCTCGCATCGCTGCCTGGCGACATGACGTTGAACTCTGACGACCTGCGCGTAACTCAGGCGAACGGCGATGTGAGCGTGGCAACGCGATCCAAGGATGTGGACCTGAACGACATTCACGGCAACTCCGAAGTGGAAGACAGCAATGGCCGTGTCGCCGTTTCACCCGCCGGCAACTTCAATGTAAGAGTCAAGAACGAAAAGGGCGACGTTGAAATTACATTGCCGCCGGATGTTCAAGCCACCATTACTGGTGGTACGCGCAATGGTGACATCGTTTCCGATTTTCCCGTTACGATTTCCGGCGATGAAGACAAGACGGTGAATGGCCGCATTGGCGCGGGAACAGCGAAGATTTCGATCAATACGGACAATGGTGATCTGCGCATCAAGCGCGCATCAGGCGAGCCTGCCGAACCGCCTGCTCCACCGGCGAAGGGCGCTCTGCATCTGCATGCACCCAAGCCGCCGAATCCCGTCACGCAGTAATACTGCACAACAAGAAAACAAGCCCAAGGGCGCGGAGATTTTTGACTCCGCGCCCTTTGCTTTACTCCGTACGCAGCGCCTGCATGGGATCAAGATGAGCGGCGCGCCATGCGGGGACAAGGCAGGCAAGCATTGCCACGATAAGCAGCGCCACTGTGACCGTGCTGAAGACTGCTGGATCGAGCGGCTTGGTTTCGTAGAGCATCGATTCGATGAGGCGCACAATCGCCGCACTGCCTGCCAGCCCAAGCAGCAAGCCAACAATCGCAGGACGGATGCCGTCAATCAGCATGAGGCGCAACACCTGGTCGCGTTTGGCTCCCAAGGCGATGCGGATACCAATCTCATTCGTGCGTTGCGACACCGTGTAGGACAACACTCCGAACAAACCCGCCGCGGCGAGCAGCAAAGCGATGACCGCAAAGGAGAAGATCAGAATGGAATCGAACGCGGAATCGAGCGTTGACTTGCCGATAATTTCGCGCAGGGTGAGCACATCGGAGACAGGCAGGTCGTGATCCGTGCTGCCGATGATTTTCTGTACAGGAAGCGCGAAGGCCGCAGCGTCATGTTCCGCACGCAGAACAATTGTGGCGCCGCTGCGATTGCCCGCATACAGTGGCATATACATGGTGGGATTGGGAGGCTGAGATACATTCCAGCGAACATCGCCTACCACCCCGACAATCTGGAATTCATCACCGGTGTAATTAATTTTGATGTGCTTGCCGACAGGATCTTCTCCAGGGAAAAATTGCTTTGCGGCGGCCTGACTGATAACGACGACATTGCCCCGATCCAAACGCTCATCGGAGCGGAAGATACGTCCGCGGATGAGGGGAATGTGAACCGCCGAAAAATAACCCGGATCGGCCGTGCGCATCATCATGTCCAGACCAACGCCTTTAGCCACCGGTGGGTGCTCGAGTACGGTAATCAGAAAATCTCCGCCCCAGCCAGCGCCGGGAGCGGTGCTTACCAGTCCTGCGGACTCCACCCCCGGCAATGCGCGCACCCGCCCGATGAGCGTTTCAAAAAAGTTGATCTTTTGTTCGGGCGTTTTATAGCGCGCGTCAGGTAGACCCACGCGCATCGTCAGCACGTTGTCCACGGGCACGCCCAGGTCACTGGTGCGCAGTTGCTGAAAACTCTTCAGCAATAGTCCCGCCGCAACCAGCAGCACAACAGTAAGCCCCACTTCGACAACCAGCAGGCTCTTGCGCAATACCGCTCTTGAACGCCCGGCACTGTGCGAGCGGCCACCTTCATTGAGCGCGGAAAGAACCTGCCGGTCTCCGGCGCCGAGAGCAGAAATCATGCCGGAAAGCAGAGCACAGAAGGTGACGATTGCGAGCGTGAAAACTGCCACATGTACATCCATCTGAATCGATTCGACGCGATTCATGTCAGGCCGCGCGGCCACCAGCCAATGGACTGCGCTCCACGCAAGCGCAATGCCGGCCATGCCACCAGCTGCTGTGAGAAGCAGGCTTTCAATGAGCCGTTCGCGCACAAGGCGCAGCCGGCCGCCGCCTAATGCTGTGCGGATGGCCAACTCTTTGCTGCGTGCTGCTGCGCGCGCTACCAGAAGACTTGCCACATTCAAACAGGCAATCAGCAGCAAGCAGCCGGTCGCTGCCAACAGTGCATACAACGGCGTCTTGTAGTCAAATACTGCATCGTCCAGCATTGACCGGCCTTCCACGGAATCATGAACGGCAGGCACGGCGTGCTGAAGTTTTATCTGGTGCTGGACTGCCGCGAGTTGTTGAACCAGATTTGCCTCGGTGACTCCGGGAATGAGACGCGCCACTGCAACAAACTCGTGATCTTCGTAGGTCTTCAAGAGAGCTGCAGGCGCTTCATGGCTGAGTGGCGTCCAGGCCTGAATTGTGTTGCCGCCCATGGCGCCGGTGTAGACAAACGACTCAGGCAGAACGCCGATAGCCGTATAAGGCCGCGCGTCGAGATAGATATCCTTGCCTACAATCTGAGGGTCGCCACTGTAACGGCGTTTCCAAAAGGAATAGGTGAGCATGACAGTCGCATTGCCGTTGGGGCTATCGTCCGCTGCGTTAAAGGAACGGCCCAACATGGGCTGTATTCCCAGAACATGGAAGAAATTCCAAGAGCACCAGCCTGCATCGATTGTCTCGGGCAGAAGACCGTCGCCAGCGGAAACATTGTAACCCTGGAAGGGCGAAATGATGGCAAGCTCTGCCCGGCCTTGCGCAGCTTTCTTCCAATCCCAGTAGCTGCCTGCATCGATGGGCAAATGCTGGAGAGGCTTTTTGTTTTCGATATTGTGTTCATATAACGAAACGAGGTTTTGAGGTTTTGCGTAGGGCAGGGGCTTCAGGAGCACCGAGCGGACCACAGTAAAGAGTGCGACATTGGCTCCGATACCCAGCGCCATCACCAGAATTGCGATGAGCGTGAATCCGGGAGTGCGGCGCAACGTCCGCACCGCAATACGAACGTCGCGTGCCAGGATTTCCAAACCGCTCCATGCCCACGAGGCGCGGGTCACGTCTCGCACTGCGGTGGGATTACCAAAGCTGCGCAAGGCTGCCTGCCGCGCATCTTCGGCGTTCATGCCCGCAGCTCGGTTTTCGGCTATCTGCTGTTCCAGGTGGAAGGCTAGTTCGTCATTCAGGCGCGCGTCTGCAATACTGCGCCGGAACAGCGCAAGGAGATTCATCTTCAGTCGATCGAGCCACCGCATGGGCGCCCTCCGTTTATCGCGGGAAGACTCAGGCTTCGCTCACGATCAGGTTGATGGCAGTGGAAAGCCGATTCCAGTTCGCCGTTTCGGCTTCCAGTTGCTTGCGGCCTGCGGCAGTCAGCGCATAGAACTTAGCCTGCCGGCCCGTTTCACTCTCCTGCCATTTGGCTTTGATCCAGGCCTGCTGCTCAAGTCTATGCAGCGCTGGATAAAGCGAGCCCTGCTGCACCTGCAGCACGTCGCCAGAGAGTTGCTGAATTCGCTTTGCAATGGCCCAGCCGTGCATCGGCTCGGGCAGTAGCGTCTTCAGAATCAGGAGGTCGAGTGTTCCTTGAACGAGATCATTGGGCTTGCCCATGCCTAGAGTATCTACACAAGATTGTGTAGACCGTCAAGGTATCCTCGCTGGCAACTCACTTTTACCGGGCCGAAACAGTGGTATTTGCTTCCGCGCCAATTCGTTGTATGCTCCAGTCGCGGAGGGTTGCCATGGAACACACGCCGGTTCGAGTGATTACCATTGAGCGTGAATATGGCTCGCGCGGTGGTGCGTTCGCGCACGACCTGGCCAGACAGCTTGGATGGAAGCTTTATGACTCCGAGCTGGTAAGCGAAGCAGCACGGACTGCCGGTGTCCCCGAAGATCTGGCTGCGCAATATGACGACCGTCTTGACCCCTGGTACTACCGCTATGGCAAGGTCTTCTGGCATGAGTCGGTATACCCGATGACCGGAATTCCAGAAGAGAAGGTATTTGACGCCGAGCGCATGTGCAGCCTGATCAACCAGGAAATTCTTGATGCGGCGAAGATTGGCAACTGCGTGATTGTGGGCCGGGGCTCCGCATGCGCGCTGGCTGGGCAGCCGGGATGCTTCCACATCTTTGTCTATGCCACTTTGAAGGCCAAGAGGCAGTGGTTCATCGAATCGTTCCCAGAGAAGGCAGCCGAGGCCGATCACCTGCTGGCTTCCTTCGACAAGCGCCGCGCAGCAGTGATTCGTCAGTTCTATCAGCAGGACTGGTGTGCCCGCACTCTCTACCACATGATGTTGAATTCGGCGATGGGCATGGAAGCGATGATTGCTGCGACCCAATGTGCGGCGGGCGTCTGCTGCGAGAGCCCTTCTTCACTGGAAGATGCCAGCGCAGTTTAGACGGCTACGCGCGGAACCCTGGCGTTGATGCGCGTGAAGATCTCCCAGGGAATGGTGCCCGTGGCGACTGCGTGATCGAAGGCAGTGATGCGTTCGCTTCCCTGATTGCCAATCAGCACCACTTCATCGCCAGATTGAACATCGGGGATATCGGTTACGTCGATTACGGCTTGATCCATGCTGATGCGACCAATGAGCGGCGCGCGCCGACCGTGGACAAGAAGACTGAAACGATTGCCAAGGCTGCGCGTGAGCCCGTCGGCATAACCAACAGCGATGAGTGCAACGCGCATAGGCTCGGATGCTACGAAGGTGGCGTTATAGCCCACGGAGTCTCCGGGTTTGAGCGTGCGCAGACTGACGACGCGCGTCTTCCACGAGAGAACGGGCTGAAGCGGAGGAGTTGGAAGCGACTTCCCGATGGCGTCCACCCCTTCTACTTGCGGCCGAAGTCCGTACAGCGCAAGGCCGGGGCGCATGAGCGCTTTCATGCCGAAGCGTGCGGCAATTGCGCCGATGGCGGGTGCCTGCCCGCCGAGGAGCGCGGCGGAATTTCCCACGTTCAGCCATTGCGCGGTATGGCCAGCGGATTGGATGAGTGCGAGTGCTGAATCGAGTTGCGTAAGCTGCTCATGCGTGATGCGTCCGTCCGCTTCATCGGCTGCGTACAGGTGGGTCATGATGCCTTCGAGTCGCAGAGCAGAGGCGGTGTTGAAGTGTGCGAGGATTCCAGGCAGATTGGCGACGCTCACGCCCTGGCGGCTCATGCCGGTGTCAAGCTCAAGATGCACGGGAATGGATTGCGGTGCTGCTTTGACGGTGCGCGCTGCGTTTTCCAATTCGACAAAGTGGGACTCATCCCACACGACGGGAGTGAGGTGGTGTTCAAGCACTGCGGTGGCCTGACCGGGAAATACCCCCGCGATAGCGAGAATGCGCACCGAAGGGCAGACTGTGCGCGCCAGCGCGCCTTCTTCAACCGAAGTGACACCAAGCCATTGTGCGCCGGCGCGGACTACGGAGGGTGCGCACAGTGCGAGCGCGTGGCCGTAAGCGTCGGCCTTTACGATGGCCAGTAGTTCGGCGTGCGGACTGGCAATTTGTGCAAGCTGGCGAAAGTTTCCTTCGACCGCTTGGGTATCAATCTCAACCCAGCAGGGGCGGGTTGCGAAGGTTCTGGTTGGCATTGCTTGCGTCACACTTCAGTTTAGGCGATGCGCTGGGCAGGCTTGCTGGCAGGCGGATTGCTTAGACTTGAAGAGAAGCCGACTCAACAACAGCAAGGCAATGCTACGAGGCGAACGCGATGAAGCTACGGATACAAGGCAACTCCATCAGACTGCGCGTTACTCAACCGGAGCTGGCCACTCTGCTTGCAGAGGGACACATCGCGGAGACCACGCGGCTTGGTGCTCTGCCGGGCAGCACGCTGACGTATTCGCTTGCTTGCGCCCATTGCGATGAGATCGAGGTGCAATATTCTGCGGGGGAGATTGCGGTCATGCTGCCCTGGCCCGTGGCACGACATTGGGCTGAAGAGAGCGAAGTAAGCATCCGAGCTTCACTGAATGTGGGTGGCCCAACGCTGGCCGTTCTGATCGAAAAGGATTTTGCGTGTCTGCATGGAACGGAAGAGGAGAATGCAGGCACTTTTCCCAACCCCAAAATGCCGGATTAAGCTCGCGGTTTTGAGCACTTTTCGCGCGCTCAAGGGCGTGGATTATTCTGATGGTTTACGCGAGCTGAAGACCATTGCGCCGCCGGCAACCAGCGCAATGGCGCCAAGTATGGGCGGAATGGGAATGGAATGCTGGACTTTTTTCTCCACCTGGATGGGTCCCATGTCGAGCTCTTTCTTGTGGGTGGTGTAGGTGAAGCCGCCGTAGGCGAGGCCTATGAATCCAACAACGATCAGAATGAGTCCTGCAACTTTCATGTCTTTGACTCACTTTCTTTAATGGTTTGGCGCAGGTGGATACCGACGAACAGGGCGCAGACCGCGAAAAAGTAAATCAGGCTGAGCTTTGCCGGGCCGATTGGGCTGTGCTGGGCTGTTCGCCGGCGTGGGTGTTCCGGGGCAGAGGGCGGAAGAATCTCCGGGCGCTCCATGGCGGTACTCCGTTGCCTTACCTGGAGTTCCGGTTGATGGCGTAGACGTGGGACTCTTCGCTCTCTTCCCGATGCTCGCGCTCGGCCTTCTTTTCGGCTTCCTTCGCGGCGTCATTCAATTTGCCAAGGGCTTTTTCCAGCTTACCTTTCATCTGCTGTGCCGCGCCTTCCATCTGCGCGCCAGTATCGCCTGTCCATTCACCAACCTGGCGTTTTACGCGGCCTGTGGCATCGTCCATTGCACCTTGAACTTTGTTCTTATCCATTGAATTTACCTCCGGGGATAGGGGTTGATGGGTTATGACGAAGCAAGAAGAGTGTTCTCAACTCACTTTGAATGCTGTGAGGTTCCCGAGCCAGTCAGCTTTAGACCACGGGTCTGCGTCCCTGAATGACTCGAATGAGGAGGACGACGAGCGCCACGACGAGAAGCAGGTGGATGTAACCACCGATCGTGTAGCTGCTCACGACTCCGAGAAACCACAGAATCAGCAGGATTACGAAGATTGTCCACAACATTGGGCACCTCCTAGTGCGAATTCACTGCAGATCCCGACGACTCTGGTTAGGACGCAGGTCTGCGCGGCAGGGGTTGTTCGGAGCGGCCCGATTAGGGGGTAGACAGGGCGAAAACGAGTGCTTAAACAACCCGCCAAACTTGAAGCGCATCTAGGGAGCGAACAGCGCGAAAGTTGAGTAAATCATGGACAAAGTGCATGCGCGCTGCGAGGGAAATGTGGCCGTTTTGCAGGTGAAAGTGGCGGGGTGCGTATTTCGCCTCATTTCCCCGGTCATTCTGGTGCGGAATGTTGAGCAATTTGTGGAATGTTGCGCTTTTCCGCACCTTTTGGATTGGACGGCGAAGAGAAGCCGAGGAGATTAAAGGAAAAGTAAAGAAAACCTATATCGTTGGAGCAGTGAACAGGGGACCGGGTGAGTTGCGGCGGGCGGGCTTTGGCGTGCCAAGAAGAGAGGCGGCTACAATTTCTCAGTGCCAACTCGGGGGCGGCTGATGATGGCTCATACACAAATTGCGCAGAACATCGATCCAGATGAAGTGCTTCGTTACTTTTCCTGGACAGTTTTTGCAGTGATTGCGGTTGTGTATACGGCCTATGTGTTCTGGATCGAGCTTGCGAAAGATGGGCCCTTTATTTTCTCGCGCAAGAATCAGTTGCCCTGGCATCTGGTACTGCTCTGGCATGCGAGCTTCCTGCTAATACTTTTCTGTTGCTACCGCATCTACACCGCGTTTGTTCCGCATTTGCCCTACTGGCTGACGAACACCTTTCGCCATCGCAATTCTTACATGTCCCTTGCGGATATCGTAGGAATTCTTGCCGCGTTTGTGTTGGGGTACTTCGAGCGGAAGTGGCTGTACCGGGAGCGAAAGGATTCCGGTGAGATTGCAGAGGGGCCGGTGGAGTAAGCGGCCCCTCGGAATTGGTTACTGAACCGCGATCGTCTCAATCCCTGGTTTGCCTCCGCAGGCGCATGGGTTGGAGAAGACGAGCTGGTTGCCTTTGTTGCCGTGGTCGAGAAGGACCTGGACCCATACGTGTCCCTTGCCGGTTTTGGTGGATGGCAGGGCGACGCGCGTGGTTGTCTGTTCATTTACGCGCAGATTGATGAAGCGGGTGGACGGCTCGGGGTTGGTGTAGGTGATTTCGACGGGCGCGATTTCAAAATTCGACGTTACGTTCGCAAAGACTTGCGCGTCCTTCTCGACCTTCGAGACCGCGGGCGTGTAATGCGTGGGCTTAGTTTCGGTTCCAGAGACCAAGAGAAAGGCAAAGTCGCCGGCGGGAGCCTGTGCGGAGTAGCCGTCCTGCGTGGCGGTGAGTTCCTTGCCCGACCACAGATCTTTCACCTTCACCGGCCTTGATGCGTCGAGGCCGAGCGCGCTCCATTGAACGGATATGTTGGCTTCCTGCTTTGTGCGGTTAAGAAGCAGCACAGCGCGATGACCGGAGGGAGCGATGAACTTGGACCAGACTTCTATGCCTTCTGCGGGTGAGGCAATCTTGACGGCCTGCAATGCGAGCGGGTCTTGATCGATGGCGACGACGGCGGGGTTGGTAAGTGTGGCGAGGCTGGTGGGTGTGAGCGTGGTGAGGTCTGCACCGACGAGGAGCGGCGCACCGGAGATGGCCCAGAGGCTCATGTGGAGGCGGTTTTGCTCGTCGGAGAGGCCGGGCATGCCGAGTACCATCATGTCCGGATCATTGAAGAAGCCGGTGTGCTGCGCCTCGGGGTGGATGCCTTGATCGAAGTTGGAAAGCATTTTAGGGAAGTCGACTTTGCGGTCGGCATGCTCGTGGCCGGCAACGATGGGCGCAACGATGTCTCCGCTGGTGCGCCAGATGTCAGCAGGCGATCCGCCGATGTTGGGTGCCCATGTCCACGGGCTGTTCTTGCCCCACTCGCAGATGGAGAAGTAAAGATGGTGGCCGGTGATGGCTTCTGCGCGGGCAATGGCTTTGGCGATTTCGGCGTACTGAGTGGCAGGGTCGAGATTTTCCTTGTCGCCGCCGCACCAGTCGACCTTTACGTAGTCGAATCCCCAGCGGGCGAATTGCAGAAAGTCCTGGTCATAGTGACCCTCACTGCCGGTGTGAAAGTACTTTGGGCCCAGGTCGGGATACATGCTGCAGCCATCTTTGCCCGCGTCTGTATAGATGCCGGCTTTGAGGCCGAGGCTGTGAATGTAGCGGACGATGTTGGCCATGTCGCCGGGTTTCTCACCGGGGGCGAGGGCGGGCCAAGCCTTGGGATCGATGACGAAGCTTCCGTCAGGGTGGCGCTCGCCAAGCCACCAGCCCTCGTCGATGTTGATGTACTGGTAACCGGCCTTCTGCATGCCATTGGATGCCATGGCTTTTGCCTGGGCCATCACGTTCTCAGAGTCGACGATGTTGGAGAAACTGTTCCACGACGACCAGCCCATGGGCGGCAGCGGAACGGCCGTGGGCTGCTGGGCGGAGAGGGATGTGGTGAGGGCGATGAGCAGAGCGCAGAGAAGCAGGCGGGATTTCATTGACGGTTTCTCCTTTGATCAAGAGGCGGAGATAGGATGACGGGTGAGACGTGGGATGGGCAAGCCATTGCATGCCGCTGGCGCTCAGGGTTCCACGGGTGCGCAAAAGCTGTGACGCACGCACGTGGCACAGGCAGCGCCTCACGATAAAATCCATTGCGAGAATTTTTTACTGCAGAATCTGCGCTGAAGGGGGCTTCTCATGTCGGCAAAGCGAATTGGAATTTTGACCGGTGGCGGTGACGTACCGGGTTTGAACTCGGTAATTAAATCGGTGGTTTATCGCGGGTCTGAAATTGGATGCGAGGTTGTGGGTATTCGCCGGGGCTGGGAGGGGCTGACGCATGTCGACTTCAACGACCCGGCCAGCAAGGCGCGCTATATTCTGCCGCTCACGCGCGAGAACACGCGCACGATTGACCGCACGGGCGGCACGTATCTGCACAGCTCGCGCACCAACCCGACCAAGATGAAGAAGCTGCCGCCGGTGCTTGCCGACCAGAAATTTCAAAGCAAGCAATCGACCAAGAACGGCGAGACGACAACGGTGTATGACGTGACGCCTGCGGTGCTGAAAAATATTGAGACGCTGGGCCTGGACTACATTGTGGCCATTGGCGGCGATGACACGCTGAGCTATGCGGCGGAGTTGGACCGGCAGGGTATGAAGGTGATTGCCGTGCCCAAGACCATGGACAACGATGTCCGCAACACGGAGTACTGCATTGGGTTTTCAACCGCGGTGAGCCGTGCGATGGATGCGATTGAGCGGCAGCGGACGACAGTTGGCTCGCACGAGCGGATCGGCATCTTCCGAGTGTTTGGACGCGACGCGGGATATACGGCGCTCTACACGGCGTTTGTGACGTCGCTGCGCTGCTGCATTCCTGAGTACAAGGTGAACCTGCAGCGCCTGATTGAAATTCTTGTTCAGGACAAGCGCAATAATCCGAGCAACTATTCGCTGGTCATCCTCTCAGAAGGCGCGGAGTGGGAGGGCTACACGGTGAAGAGATATGGCGAGGCCGATGCCTTTGGCCACCAGAAGAAGATGAGTGTGGCGGAAGACCTGAGTAATGAAATCCAACGAGCCGCGGGTGAAGAAACCGTGGTCAGCGATCTGACCTATGAGTTGCGCTCCGGTAGTCCGGACTTTGTGGACCGCATGGTGGCGATTACCTTTGCGGGGATGGCGATGGATGCGGTGCAGGAGGGAAAGTCGGGCCTGATGACAGCGATCAGCGGCGGCTGCTACGCGCTGGTGCCCATTCCCGATCCCAAGCTCGGGCCGCGCAAGGTGGATGTGGAGACGATGTACAACACCGAACGCTACCGGCCAACGTACAACCACAAGCTGGGCCTGCCGATTTTTTTGATTCGGGATTAGGGTGGGCGGCAGGTTGGCGTTGCAATTTGGATGTTGCGCCGCCCGCCTGCAGCCTGGAAGGAACAACTCAAGTGAGTCGTGCAAAGCAGGGACCGTTTCTAAGGTTCCTGCTTTTGTTTGTCTGCGCTGGTCTGTGCAGGCGGTGGGGGATCTGACTTTAATGGAGCGCATGCGGGGCCCGCGTACTCATAGCCGGGCATTGGAAATGGATACGTGTTTTTCTCAAAATCCCAAGCCCATGCCGGCATGCTCGACATAATGCCGCCGTTTTCGCCCGTGCAGCTGTTATTCATGCCGGCGAATGGGCCCGTATCTACCCTGTACTGACAGCTCAGGGGCTGATCAGGATTCGCGGGATTCTGGATCTCCGTGCAGGGCGCAGCGTCGCAAATGGCCCAATATGTATCCCCGACGTAGTCCTTCGCTTCTGGGTTGCAGGCTTTTATCCCCGCGGCCAAAATGCTGCACCATCCGCGGTACGAGTAAGTTGATACCCAACGATATTGGACATTGTCGACTTCATACGTACCGGACCGGATGGATTTACAGATGGGAGCCTGGTCCACATTGCAGGGATGTTTGACGGTGCATTTGGCCTGCGTGGCGAGTTTGACCGGCAGATCCTGAATTTCAGCTGTTGCAACGATATGAGTTTCATCCACGCGCATGCAGTCGCAATCAGCTTTGTCTCCGTTCATCTGACAATCGGAAGAGGAAGTGCAGAGAGCGTGCCATCCTGTGCACAGTACAAAATCCTGGGGCTGGTTAGCGGAGTTTTGGGTTTTGCTCTTCTCTTGTTGCTCGACCTGCGCCTTCTCTCCCTGTGAATGGTGAACCTGCGCGTAGACGACATTGAGATTGCTTGTCAGAGCACATGTAAACGCAGCGAGTATGAAAGTTCCAAACCGTGTCATTCTTCCACCTCCGTAGAGAGGTACC
>JAGWSG010000192.1 GCA_028876335.1 Acidobacteriota bacterium | reverse complement strand
GAGTGGTAGGTTTTGCCGGATCGATTCCCTTTCTGTTATTTACGTTGTTTGGCGGCGTAATTGCGGACCGGGTGAATAAGCGCAAGCTCCTGCTGGTGACGCAGACGGCGATGATGACTCTTGCCTTTGTTCTGGCAGTCCTGGCATGGTTCAAGGTGATCACTGTCTGGGAGCTTGCGGCAATTGCTTTTTTGAATGGCACCGCAATGTCGATGAACGCGCCAAGTTATCAGGCTCTGGTGCCCAGGCTTGTGCGGCGCGAGGATCTCACAAATGCCATCGCTCTGAACTCCGCTCAGTTCAATATGTCGCGCATTGTCGGGCCGACACTTGGCGGGTATGCGATGGCGCTCTTCGGCGTTGCCGGCAACTTCTTCCTGAATGGAGTGAGCTTCCTCGCGGTGTTGGGTGCGCTGATGCGCATCCGCTACCCGGAAGAGGAAAAGACACATCACGAGAGCATCTGGAATAGCCTCCGGGCCGGATTTGCATACATGCAGAGCCAGCGTCAGATGCTCGTTCTGATGTGGATGACCGCGGCTGTGAGCCTGCTGGGAATTCCATTTCTGACGTTCATTCCGTATTTTGCAAAGGTGCAGTTGAATGCAGGTGAAAGCGGGCTGGGCTGGCTGCTGGCCAGCTCTGGCCTGGGGGCATTGCTCGGCGCAGTCACAATCGCGGCGAAAGGAAATCTGCGGCGACGGGGAGTGGTGCTGACCGCGAGCGGGATATGCTTCTTTCTTGCGATTATCCTGTTCTGCTATTCCAGAAGCTTCGCCTTATCGCAGGGACTCGCTCTTTGCGAAGGATACAGCGGAATCTTAATGATCTCCTGCTTCAACGTATCCATTCAGCATCTCTCATCGGATGCCATGCGCGGGCGGGTGATGAGTATCTACACAACAAGCTTTCTTGGCCTTCCTCCGCTGGGAGCGCTCATTGCCGGGGAACTCTCGCGTCATATTCCAACGGGGCATGCTCTGGCGATGATGGCGGGCTTGGCGTCTTTGCTGTTTCTCGGTTTCTTTGCCGCGTCGCCCGCCTTGCGCTCGCTGGATTAGGCAACCAGCTGCGTGCAGTGGGCGCAACGCTTCGCCGCAACAGGAATCTCGCTAAGGCATTCGCTGCAGGTCTTGGTCGCGGGCGGTACGTCTGGTGCGGGCTTTTTGAGGCGAGCCATGACAGCGTTCATGGGAAGAACAATGGCGAAGTACACCACGCCGGCTACGATCAGGAACGAGACGACCGCGTTAAAGAAGTTGCCAACTTTGATGGCGCCGCCTCCAACATGAAGTACGACACCGCTGAAATCGGGCTTGCCAATGGTTGCGGCAATCAAGGGGTTGAGAACATCGCTGACCAGAGATCCGACGATTGCATTAAAGGCAGCGCCGAGAATGACAGCCACTGCAAGGTCCATTACGTTTCCGCGAAGAATAAAGTCTCGAAAGCCTTTCAGCATGGTTTCCCTCCCGAGTGAGTGTTGAATAGGCCGATCTGGCCTGTCATTGGAGATTGCATTCAACCCGCGTCCTGCTTCTCAGCGCGATGCAAGCGATCCCGTGCCCGCCATCCTACAGGAAGTGCAGGCACGTTGTATCGAATAATTTCTGTGAATCGCGCGAATTCAGAACGAGTCAGGCTCAATGCAGAACTTCGGGCGCTGCTACCGGTTCTGTCACCTCCCACTTGATGGACCAGACGTCGCGCTCATGGGTAGACGAGGAGGAAGACAATCATTGCAAGGATCATGAGATTTGCGTAGAGCAATAAAAGAACCCCTGCGTGATACAGATTCCACCGTCGGTTCAGGCATCGGATCATTTCGGCCATTCCGCCGAGGCAAATCGCCAGCGGAATGATCTGCCAGCGCGATCCACGCATATCTTCGATGTGCGGAAACCCCGCCAGGCGAAGACTGAGCGCGATCGCGCCCAATGAGAGCATGAGGGACCGCGCAATCGACTTCTGTCGCAGCGTGAAGAATGAGGGGCGGGGAAGCTCCACTCCACTACTGTAGACGGTCAAGCCGGATTCGTGGAGGAATCCAGTTTCTTGAGCGAATCCGCGTATGGGGCACGCAGGACTCCCCGCTCCGTAATGATCGCGGTAACGTAGCGCGCCGGTGTCACGTCGAATGCGGGGTTGCAGATGCCAACTCCATTGGGCGTGAGTTGTTTGCCACCGTGGTGCGTGACTTCAACCGGATTGCGCTCTTCAATCGGAATCGCATCGCCGGTCGGCGTGGCGGTGTCGATCGTGGACCAGGGTGCCGCCACATAGAAGGGAATGCCGTGCTCTTTGGCGAGAATTGCCACGTTGTAGGTTCCGATTTTGTTGGCAAAATCGCCATTCGCCGCGATGCGGTCCGCGCCGACCACGACGGCTTGGATGCGGCCTGCGCGCATCAGGCTCGCCGCCATGTTGTCGCAGATGACGGTCGTGTCAATGCCGTCTTCCATCAGTTCCCACGCCGTGAGCCGCGCGCCCTGCAGGAACGGCCGCGTTTCATCAGCGTAGACGCGGATCTTTTTGCCCTTTTCCACGGCCGAGCGGATGACGCCCAGAGCCGTTCCATAACCGCAGGTGGCCAGAGCGCCGGCATTGCAATGCGTGAGCACACCACCCTCGGCTGGCAGCAAATCACCGCCAAATGCACCCATGGATTTGCATGCGGCGATGTCTTCGCCATACATGGTGTGCGCTTCGCTGACAAATGCATCGCGCACCCGCTCGATGGATGCGCCTCCGACCAGCAGGCCGGCGAAGATGCGCTTCATGCGATCAATGGCCCAGAAGAGGTTAACCGCTGTGGGGCGCGTGCCGGCCAGTCGAGCACACACTTTCACGAACTCTGGCTCGAACTCTTCGGCTGTCTTTGATTTACTGCGCAGTGCGCCCAGGGCCACGCCGTATGCAGCCGAGACGCCGATGGCCGGAGCACCTCGCACCACCATGGTGACGATGACATCGGCAACTTGTTCAAAGGTGGTGGCGAGTACGTAACTCTCTTCAAGGGGCAGCCTGGTCTGATCGATGAATCGGACGCCTTCCGGGGTCCATGCAAGGGTGGGAATCATGTGATTTCAGTGTAACCTTCAGCGCAGAAACTGGTCGATCGTCGCCTATGAAAACATTTTCATTTTGTGCTGGACTCCACCCATTTCTCTGCGTAAAGTGATGGGGGAACGACTCTTCCCAACCAATCTTCGGCGAGGACCGGACTTGAAGCTCACTTCGAT
>JAGWSG010000191.1 GCA_028876335.1 Acidobacteriota bacterium | reverse complement strand
CTGGTGGAGCGTTTGGGCGTTGCGCGGGCCACCTGACCTCGTATCTGTGGTGATGGAAATCCCATTGGAATTACTGGAGCGTGTATCGTGCGCGGATCTCGTACGTTGATCCACTGGGACTGAGGTGGCTCTCATAGAGGAGAAATTCAGGTGCGAGGAACGACGGGACCAACCGATGGGCTTTGGCTCTGGATTTGAGGTCATCGAGATGGCGGCGCCCCTGATCGCCTTTGGCGCGCGCCAGCGTGATATGCGGGCGATAAGGGCGGTCTTCAGACGCGAATCCGCAGCGTGCCGTTGCCGCCACAACCTGTTGCTGCAATCTGAGCAGTTTTTCCGTTGGGTTGATTTCGACGTGAAAGATGCCTGCGCGAAGGAAGACACCTAGTCCACCCATTTGTACGGGAACAGGCTCGGCATGCACCTGCGCAAGCAATGTGTTGAGGGAGGAAAGCTGCTCAAGTTCAACGTGCCCGAGAAATTGAAGCGTGATGTGCCAGGACTCTGGTGACGACCAGCGCAGACCGCTGTCTTTCGATCCGAGATCGCGCTGCAGTGCGGAAAGCTTCGCCGTAAGGTCGGCGGGAATCGGAATTCCAATAAAGAGGCGCATTAATCTCGAGCGTAGAGCTCTTCTTCTATTTTGCCGCAGTGGACAGGCATTGCATGCAGCCGGCGCCTGGCGGTCGCTTGAAGGAGCGTGCTCCACCCTCTGGCGTGAGGTAATTGGAGCGGCCTATGATGTGTGCGGTTCTGAGAATCGATAAGGTGCCGTATGAAGAGAATTGTTGTGCTGGGTGCAGGGCGCGTGGGCAAGGTGATTGCGTCTGACCTGTGTGAAGAGTTCGACGTGACGTCTGCGGATATGAGCGCAGATGCTCTTGCGTTGCTATCAAAGCGTTTTGCGGTGAAAACACGAGTGACTGACCTGGGCGATCCAAATGCCGTGCGCGATGCTGTGGGCGATGCGGACCTTGTGATTTGCGCTGTGCCCGGATTCATGGGATTCAAGACGCTGAGGACGGTGCTGGAGAGCGGAAGGGACGTGGTCGACATATCGTTTTTTCCGGAGGATGCGTTTGAGCTGAATGAACTTGCGGTGCAGCGCAAGGTAACGGCAGTGGTGGATTGTGGCATTGCGCCGGGTGCTCCGGACTATCTGGCCGGCTACTACGCCGGGAAGATGCAGATTGAGGATTTTGAGTTCATGGTGGGTGGGCTGCACTTTCATCGATCGAAGCCGGAGGAGTATCTGCCGACATTTTCTCCGGTGGACGTTTGGGAGGAATACACGCGACCGGCACGCTATGTGCGCGAGGGGAAAGTTGTGACGATGCCTGCACTGTCAGAGCCGGAGCTTGTGGAGTTCAGAATTGGCGGACAAGAGCTGGTGCTGGAGGCCTTTAATACAGACGGGTTGCGCACACTGATTACGACGATGGAAGGTCGCATTCCGAACATGAAAGAAAAGACGCTTCGTTTTCCGGGGCATATCGCGTACATCCGAGAATTGCAGCGGACCGGAAGGGAGTGGAAGCCAGATACGTGGACGCCGCGCGAAGACGAGGATGAGTTCACGCTGATGCGGATTGTGGTGCAGGGAAACGAGGACGGACAGCGCAAGAAGATTACGCACACGGTGTTTGTGACCTACGACAGCGAGACGCAGATGAGCTCGATGTCGCGGGCGACTGGGTACTCCTGTACGGGTGTGGCACGGTGTGTTCTGGACGGGACGTACAAGCGGGCCGGAATTTCAGCGCCGTCCCATGTGGGGGAGGCGCAGGGATGTACAGACCGCATCTTCGAGCATATGAGGGCGCGGGGAATTGTCTTTGAGAAGGAAGTTGAGGAGCTCTAGGAAACGTCGCCTGGAACTGCTTGCGAGTGGTAGACATGTGGGTTGGGGCTTCCCACCCATTCCGTACAAGCGGCGGAATGGATGGGCACAGTTGGAATTGTGATTCTCAGAATCAGTGGGTGGGTTGCTGGGAGGTTTCCTCAACGTGTTCGAAGTCGAAGCGGCGCAGATTGCGGATGCAATCAGAGAGCGCGCAGAAGAGTGACTCACCCCAGCCGCATGGCTTGAACGGCATGGTCTTCTGATTGAGTTCAACGTCGGCGCAGGCGTAGAAGCGCATGTCGCTGGTTTTGGCGAAAGCAAATTCCTTGACGACGATGCGTGCTTCCACCTCTCCCTGTGCGTGCTGTTTGGTGAAAGAAAAGTAGTGAAGCTTGGCCAGAGCCTCCGATGGATCCTTGTGAAGCATTTTCCATTCGTCCATGATGCGACCTCCCCCAGGCGGCAAATGTATCAGAGCAGTACCCGAACTTACCTAGTCTTTTCCAAAGTTGTGCAGGGTGGCTCTTTCCTGAGGGAAGGGCCACTCATGATGTGTTTCTTCGTTGTAGACCAATTCGGGGACTGCGGTATCGAGCCAAGTTTAGGGGATGAGAGTGGAATTGCGACAGGAAAATGCGGCGGCGCATCACGAATGTGCCGCTGTCCTGGTTACTACGAAGCCTTGAGCGTGAAGTCTGCGTAGGAGAACCCGTCGCGCATAACCTTCTGTCCGACCTCGATATCAAGCGCGGAGGAGAACATGGGGCCTGCATAAACGCAAGTATGGTATTCGCCATTTTCGCCGCAAGGGTCCGCGGAGGAAGGAAGGTCGGCGAGCAGGGACGCGTCGAAGTCGCGTCCGGCAAACTCTGGTGCAAGCTGGCGTGGATCTACGCATGTGAGTTTGGCGCGAATGCCTCCGGCAATCATGTCGCGTGCGAGTGCATCTGTCGGAATGTCCCAGAGAGGGAAAAGGGGTTCCAGGCCGGTGGAAGCGAGCTGACGTTCGCGGTAGTTGCGAATGTCTGCGAGGAAGAGGTCACCGAAGGCGACAGCCTGGATATCTTCAGCAACGGCGCGGGCGCAGGCTTCCGTCATGTGGTGCTCGTAGATTTCGTTTGGGCAGGGCCAGGGTAAAGGGATGATCCAGAGGGGCAGGTTTGCGGCGGCTGCCTGCGCTTCAAGAATTGGACGGCGCGTCCCGTGCATTGCCACACGGTCAAACGCGCTGTTGACCGAGGTGAGCAGGGCGACGATTTCGACGTTTGGGTCTTGACGGAGGACGTGGAGGGCCCACGCGCTGTCTTTGCCGCTGCTCCAGGAGAGAAGGATGCGCTTCATTGGGTAATAGTAGCTGGTTACGGCTTGAGTGAGAGGGAACGGGGAACAACTAGCGGTCTGGATGGATTCCGCATTGGGTTGTGGCAGAGGGAGTATTTTTGAGGCAACTGCAGGTCCCTTCGGTCCGAGACGCTGCCTGGATGACATTCGCTGGAGGCGGGGTGCGTGTAGTGCTTTCCCACCCATTCCGCAAAAGCGCGGAATGGATGGGGCAAGGGATGTCTATCGGCTAGTTCAAAGTGAGGTTGGCTGTGAGGGGCGTGTTCTCGCTGGAGTCGCCAACGCGGAGGATGAACTTGCCGGGGTCGATGTGCCAGCCGTGGGTGGCTTCATCCCAGTAGCTGAAGGAATGCGCGTCGAGGGTGAGGGTGACGTGCTTGGTTTCGCCGGGAGCGAGGCGTACTTTCTCGAAGCCCTTGAGTTCACGCTCGGGGCGGGAGACTTTGGCGGAGGGATCGCTGACGTAAAGTTGGGCGACTTCCGCGCCGTTGACGGAGCCGGTGTTTTTGAGGTCGAAGCTGACTTTGACTTCGTCACCTGCCTTGGCGCTGGAGGGCGCAGAGAGGTTGGAGAAGGCGAAGGTGGTGTAGCTCAAGCCGAAGCCGAAGGGGAAGAGCGGCTGTTTGCCGACGGTGGTCCAGTAGCGATAGCCGACCATGAGCTTGTCGTTGTATTTGAGGTGCTGGATGGTGAGGTCGACGGGCGGACGGCCGGACTCTTCAACGTGGAGTTTTGTGTCGGTTCCGGGTGTGGGGTAGTAGTCGTTGTAGCTGGGGTTGTCTTTCCAGAGGCGGTCAAAGCTGATGGGCAGTTTGCCTTCGGGGTCGTGGTCGCCGAAGAGTACCTGGGCGACGGCGCGGCCGCCCTCCTGTCCGGGGTACCAGGTGTGGATGAGCGCCTGCACCTTATTGAGCCAAAGCGTGGTGTTGACGGCGCCACCGGCAGTGAGGGTGACGACGGTGTGCGGGTTGGCAGCGGCGACGGCCTCAATGAGCGCGTCCTGCCCCCAGGGTAGTGAGAAGGTGCGGTCTTCGCCTTCGCTCTCAGTGGCGGCGTCAAAGCCGACGGAGACGATGGCGACGTCGGCAGCTTTGGCGAAGGTGGCGACTTCCGGCGAGATCAGGTCGTCCTGGGCCTCGATGCCGAGGCTGAAGCGATTGCCGGCGATGTGGGGCAGGTAGTCGGCGACAACTTTGATGGTCTGGCCTTCTTTGAGCTCCATTGTGGCCCACTCAGGGTGCTGGCCTTCGACTTGTGACTGGTCGATTTGCTTATCGCCGTCGATGGAGACCGAGTAGTGATCGCCTGCGGAAGCAGCTGCGAGAACGAGATACTTGCCGGCCTTGGCGGCCTTGTAGGTTGCGGTGTAACGAATGCTGCGCGGTTTGGATTCGGGCATGCCCCAACGACGCTCGTTGCTGTAGTTATTGATGGCGCGGACGGTGGCGGTCTGCGGGGAGCCGGTGAAGTCGCCGGTGGAGTAGGTGGACTCGGTGATAGGGCCGTCCCAGTGTGTCTGGCGCATGACCTGATTCATTTCAGGCAGACCGCGGGCGTAGAGGAGATGAACTTCAGGGCCGAGCAGGTCGCCAATGCCGGTGACGATGCTGGTTTCGCGGAAAGAGGTAACGCGGGAGGAGCCACCGCCGCCGGTGACGGCTGGCCATGCATCGGGGCCGATGATGGCGATGGTTTTGATTTTGGCGGGGTCCAGCGGCAGAAGGTGGTCTTCATTCTTGAGGAGCGTGAGGCTTTCGAGCGCACCCTCGAGAGCGACGGGTCGATCGGCGACGGAGTAGGTGGAGTCGTTGAGATCGAGCTGTGGGCGGCTGAGCCAGTGGAAGCGCAGGGCGGTGCGCAGGATGCGGAGGACGTGCTCGTCGATGGTGGACTCTTTGACCTTGCCGCTTTTGATGGCGGGCATGAGGGTGGCAGCGTTCATAAAACGCGCGGAAGGCATTTCGAGATCGAGGCCGTTGTTGACTGCGGCAACACCGTCATATGTGGCGCTCCAGTCAGACATCAGGACGCCTTTGAATTTCCAGTCTCCCTTGAGGACTTTGAGATTGAGGAAGTCGTTTTGAGTGGCGTGGGAGCCGTTGATTAGGTTGTAAGAGTTCATGACTGCGCCGACGTTGGCTTTGGTTACGGCTGCCTTGAAGGGTGGCAGGTAGATTTCGCGCATGGTTCGCTCGTCGATGGAGACGTCGACGTTGTGGCGGTTGTACTCCTGGTTGTTGAGCGCGTAGTGTTTCACGGTCGCGCTCACTCCCTGCGATTGAACGCCCTCGATGTACGGGACGACGAGAGCGCCGTTCAGATAGGGATCCTCGGAGAGGTATTCGAAGTTGCGCCCATTCACCGGCGAACGCGCGATGTTCACGCCTGGTCCGAGCAGGAAATTGACACCTCGCGCACGTGCATCACGGCCGAGACTCTCGCCGAGTTCCTTCGCAAACTCGCGATCCCAGG
>JAGWSG010000190.1 GCA_028876335.1 Acidobacteriota bacterium | reverse complement strand
CTGGGATGGCATTCCTATGAAATGAAACATTCCGAGTCTTTGCGTGAGACCCGAACCGCACCGGATTTGTCTGGTCTTGGCCGTTGAAGACAGATTGACAAGAGTGAATTTCAGAGTTGGCTGCTATTCGACAAGGGTGTGGGGCTGCGTACTACCGGTCCGCAGCCAGACAATGCAGTGTAGTAGTGTGAGCAGCCCCAGGGCGGGCGCTGCGACGAAGATAAAGGCTAGGCCATACCCCTCAGCGAAGAAGCAGCCAACGTCTGCCCAAGTTCCCTCGAGAAGAAAGTGACCGTAACCACGATAGATCCAGAAAGGCATTGAGGCTAATCCCGCATAGGCAATTGCGGCTGCCAGGAGCGGCAGGGCTATCCGAAACTTCATCAGTTTCGGCGCGATCCAGGAGGCGGCTACGCACACGAAAACATCCCAAATTGCACATTCGAGAGAGAGTATGCCGGTGGTATGGAGTGAGCTTCGAGAGCAAAAGTAGCTGTCGCCAGCAAACCAGTACAGAATGGCGAAAGAAAGGACGAAATACGTCGCAATTGATACTGAGCGGATTATCTGCTGTCGATGAGCCATGTGTTGAGTACGAGGTTACAGCGGTTCTTTCGGCAAAACCCAAAACGCACCGGATTTGTCTGATCCCAATCGTTCAAGAAGTGCCTGTGAATGGAAACTCCCGCGTCCGCGACCGTCTGGAAATTGCTGGCTTAATCAGATCAATTTCATCTCGCGTGCCTCTGCGATCAATTCCGGATGTCTCCGCAAAGTCGGTTGAATCAACCGGAGATCAAGATCGACGATGATGCTGCTCATTGCTTCGGCAATCTTCTGAAACTCGTCCTTCGGCTCAGTTGAACGGCTACTCTCAAGCACGCGCGATAGTTCCTTGTCGCAGATGCTGATTGCGGTCAGGAGTTCACGGGCCAAATCCACGCTTGTGAATAGGTTCTTCGGAGAATCCGATGTTCTTCTGACTGCGGTTGGAGGGTCTGCTTCGCCATCGTTCAGAATCTGAATTTGAACCGAGTCTCCAATGGAAAGAGTACCCAGTTCCCAAATGGAATGTGTCGAGTTAGGCTCATCGGAGCTATCAATAGCTCGGACCGACAATCGACCGCCGTCATTGTCATGCGATGAAAGATTCAACTGAGCACTGAGCCACCCCTGAGCTTGGAGTGAAGCTCGTACTGGAACTTCGTTGTTAATAGACACTTGAAGGCGCATACCGCACATCCTACACGCCCAGCGCGCCATATTGGACGTATTAACGTCGAACCAGAAGTTACTGTCCTCTAACTCCTACAAAGCTTCGAAGCCGAAAAGTCGTTCTGACTCGAACCGAGTCCACGACGAAGTCACTCAGTCAGCAATTCTTTCGGCAACACCCCAGAGCCTTGAAGTAGCCGGTGAAAGGTGCTTTCCTTAAGCAGGTTGAAGAGTGGTGAGAACATAAAGCAGTGAGCACCGCCAAACCAAAAATCGATAAGTATGAATCAAGGCGCATACGTGTGCAAATACGTCATGTCCTATTGGAGGTCTGGGATCCAATAGGAATCAAAGACGAACCGAATGCTCAAGATGAATATGACGGCTATATCGGCGAGGTGTATGAGCGCCTTGTGAACCACGCTGATGATTCGCAGTTGATCGACTACCTGTACTGGGCGACGCATGACCATATGGGCTTGGATGGGGCAACCAAATCTGACATGCAAGATACGGTCGAGGCTCTGAAGAAAATCTCGCTCGCATCCGAGTGACCGCCAAACCGCACGTTACTGCCACTCACCGCCCCTTAGGCATCCCTCCCGGATTCCACGCCGGCTTAAAATCGCTATCCGCCAGCCACCGCAGCGGCTCCACCAGCGACTGAATCGCGCTCGTCATAAACGGAATGTTCAAGTGCGCCATGTCATCGTCAGGCTGGTGATATGTCGGCGGCGTTCCCCAGCCCGCCGCCGTGTGCGCCACCACGCCCCTCAGGGCCAGCGCGTAATTGTCTGAGCGCTCAAAGAAATGCTGCTCCGGATACGGATCCGGCCCCAGCAGCGCGCCATGCGCCTTCAGCGTCGGCCCCAGGTTTGAGCGGTCCCACCCCGTCAGCAGCAGCACGCCCTTCGGCATCTTCGGGTCCTGGTTGCCAATCATCTCGAACTCCAGATTCGTCACCAGGTCCTTCAGCGGCACCGGCGGATGCTCGCCAAAATACGTCGACCCCAGCTCGCCCATCTCTTCTGACCCGTAGCAGACAAACAGCACGCTGCGCTTCAACTGCGGTCCCGCGGCCAGCGCGTGCGCCAGTTCCAAAACCGCCGTGGTCCCCGCCGCATCGTCGTTCGCGCCGTTGTAAATCGCGTCTCCATTCACCGGCCGCCCAATGCCCAGGTGGTCCAGGTGCGCGCTCAGCAGAATCGTGCCTGCATTCGGATCACTGCCCGGCAGATAGCCAATCGCATTGAAGGTCTGCCGCGGCTTCTCCTGCGGAAGCGCATGCACGGTCAGGCTCATTGCGGTTCCGTCCGTCGCGGCCAGTTTCGCCATGGCATTGCTATGCAGCAGAATGATCGATGCCGAGGGACGCGCCGGAGCATCGGCCAGCCGAACACTCACGCGCGTCTTGCCGCCCAGCATCACCTGCACCTGGCTCAGCGCGGGCGTCTCCTCCGCCAGAATCATCGACGCACCCGCGTGCCGCAACTCACGCAAAGCGCCAAACAGCGCTCCAGGATCCTGCGCGCCCGTCAGCAGCACCGCCGCACCCTTTTCGATGTGTGCCGTCTTCAGATCAGAGATCGCCACCTTCACCAGTGGCCCGGATGCGGATTCGCCATTCGAGGTCAGCAGTACAAAGTCCGTGCCTTCGGCCAGGTCCGCCGCGCCGGCCTTGAGCGTTGCATGTCCGTCCAGCTCCGGCGCAATTACGTCGGCCGACTGCAGATAGCCGCTCATCCCCGGTGCCGTCTTCAAACCGTAGCTCTCAAACTCGCTGGCCACATAGGTTGCTGCCAGTTCCTCATCGCGCGTGGCAGAGCCGCGCCCGTGCAGCACATCGCTCGATAGAAACGCTTCGTGGGCGGCAACCCACTCCTGCTTTACCGTCCACTTTTGCTGCGCGCCAAGCCCTGCAGAAACAGCAACCAACCCAACTGCGGCAATCCAACGAAGATTCGATTTCACTCAACACCTCTGTATATCGTTCCGGTCATCATAAATGTCACACAACTGGGTGCCCCCGGTCCCTGGCATTTGGGGACCGGGGTTCTATACTCTCCTGCGAGCGAAGAGCGAGCGTCCGCTGCACGCAATGCTCCGTTGCGCGCCTCTGTTAAAATAACGATGATTGCAGTTCCTGCCGTCACCCTGCAAAATCGCTTGATCGTGAACAACCAGCGCCTGGCGGCCGGACCAACCTCAGAAGGAGAATTCCTATGCCTTTAGTCTCCATGCGGCAGCTGCTTGACGAGGCCGCCAAGGGCGGATACGGCGTCGGCGCTTTCAACGTCAACGATATGGAACAAATTCAGGCCATCATGATGGCGGCCAAGGAAACCAAGTCGCCCGTCATCGTGCAGGCCAGCCGCGGCGCGCGCAAATTTGCGGAGGACCTCTACCTCTTCCGCCTCATCGAAGCGGCCGCCGAACTCAACCCAGACATTCCGATTGCCATGCACCAGGACCACGGCAACAGCTTTGAAACCTGCAAGAGCGCCATCGCTCTCGGCTACACCTCGGTCATGATGGATGGCTCACTGAAGGAAGACGGCAAGACCCCCAGCACCTTTGAAGAGAACGTGGAAGTCACCAAGCGCGTGGTCGATTATGCCCACGAGCGCGGCGTCACCGTGGAAGGCGAAATCGGCGTCCTCGGCGGCGTGGAAGACGGTCACGGTGCCGGCGGCTCGGGCCTCGAACACATCACCGACCCCGATCAGGCCGTTGAATTTGCCGAGCGTACCGGCGTGGATGCACTGGCCATCGCCATCGGCACCAGCCACGGCGCCTACAAGTTCAATAAGAAGCCAGACGGCTCCGTCCTCAAGATGGACGTGCTCATCAAGATTCACCAGATGCTGCCCAAGACCCACCTCGTCATGCACGGCAGCTCGTCCGTTCCCAAGGACCTGCAGGACATCATCAACCAGTACGGCGGCAAGCTGAATCCCACCTGGGGCGTGCCGGTCGAGGAAATCCAGCTCGGCATCAAGAACGGCGTCCGCAAGATTAATGTCGACACGGACAACCGCCTCGCCATCACCGGCGCCATCCGCAAGGTCTTTGCCGAGTCACCGGAGAAGTTCGACCCGCGCGACTACCTGAAGCCCGCGCGCGAAGCCATGGCCAAGGTCGTTGCCCTGCGCATGACCCAGTTCGGTCAGGCAGGCCACGCCGGCGACTACGCGCCCATCTCGATCGACAAGATCGCCCAGGGCTACAAGGACGGCTCGCTCTCAACCCGCCCGCTCGTCGCCAGCAAGTAAGGCGACAGGCGCATCACCCAAGGGCCGCTCTTCGCAGAGCGGCCCTTTTGCGTGCGCAAGCCTTGCTCAGAAAAAACACACTATTTCCCATTCATTCCGCGTCCTTTCCGGAATGAGTGGGAGGCCACCACACTCCTGCGAGCGAAAAGCGCGACTGCTGCATGCAATGCCGAGCGTCTGCCGGGTGCCCCCGGTCCCGCGCAGTTGGGGACCGGGGCTGCCACCAAAAACACACTTCAGAAAGGCCACGAAAAAGGCAACTTTCCACGAATTCCTCATCGAACCGGCCTCAAAGAGCGAGATCTTTCTGGTCATTTCGTTCTTTCGCCGCTGGCGTGTCCGGAATCGCTGCAAATCACCGGCGAAAAGCGGCGAAAAACTGCCGGAAAAATGTGGGAATTTTGGACACCGCGCCCGGCCCTGTTTTTCTGCAACCTTGCGCCGTCTTACGCGTCATAATGAACGAAGAAATTTTGGGCCCCTGAATCAGGCCGTACGAGTGAACCAACGATGTCATTTCCAATCAAAGAATGCGTAGTCTGTGGAGACGAATTTGAACTCCGTCCCGGCAAGCCCGGCTTTGCCAACCGCTGCCCCTCCTGCAGCGAGCCGGAAGAGGAAGAAGCGACCGGCAACTTTGTCTCCGAGGCGGACAGCGGACTGAACGAAGCCCGCCGCAAGGTCATGCGCGACATGCTCTACCGCGGCGACAGCTAGCTGATTCGGCGGCAATGGGGCCCGCGCAGGATCTTCTCGCACGGCCGCAGTTAATCCCTGATTGCACTCAATCCCTGAGCCCTGCTGCGACTCCTGCCCCCTGCTGCGGACTCGCGATCCCTGACCCCTGATCCCTGACCCCTGATCCCTGACCCCTGACCCCTGTCTCGACTCCTGAACAGTTAGAATTGCGGGCATGACCCAACATGCCAGGCAGTTTGCCTTCCTGTGCGCCGCATTTCTGTGCGCCGGCTCCGCAACCGTCACCTGCGCGCAATCTGCCGAAGAGCAGGCAGTCCTCGCGCCCATTCACGCCATGTTTGATGGCATGGCAAAGCGCGATGCCGCAGCCATCAAGGCGCCCACGCTGCCCGGTGGAACCATGGTGCTGATGCGCGACGGCAAACCCGCGCAAATGACCTTTGAATCCTTCGCAGAACGTGTAGGAAAACCTGGCAAAAACCAGATCGAAGAACGCATCCACGATCCCCTCATCAAAATCGACCATGATCTTGCAGTAGTTTGGGCCCCATTTGACTTCTACGTCGACGGCAAAATCGACCACTGCGGAACAGACTTGTTCAACCTGGTCCGCGTCGAAGGCAAATGGCTGATCGCGAGTGTTGCCGATACAGGAACGAATTCCTGCTCCGCAAAATGAATTCCCGGTTCAATCGTGTCGCTTACCGCGAAAGGCCGCGCAGACTCTTCGACCGGTGCGAATAGAAGCGCGATTTGACGAGTGTTTACACGGAAGCAATTTCAACCACTACCTTGCCTGTCGATCCAGCTTCTACCGCCTTGTGCGCGGCATCAATGTCCGCAGTGGTGAAGTGCGCGGCATTGAGCATGGGCCTCAGCTTGCCTTCCTCGGCCAGTGCCGCGGCCTGTTCCAGGATTTTGCCGTGATGCTCAAGACCAATCCCAGTCAGCATCGGCATGAGGGTAAAGACACCTGAGTACGTGGCACCGCGAAACGAGAGTGGCGCCAGTGAATGCGTGCTCCAGCCCAGGCAGCTCAATACATGTCCTGTGTAGCGGCGCACGGCGATAAAGGACGCGTCAATCGTCGCACCACCCACGGTGTCATACACAATGTCGAATCCCACTCCACCGGTGTTTGCCTGAACATATTCCTCCACCGTGTTTGCCTGGTAATCAATCGCGGTTGCGCCATATTGCTCAACCAGGTGTCTTTTGCCTGCGGATACCGTGGCATACACATCGGCGCCATAGGCACGTGCAATCTGCACAGCAAGATGGCCCACGCCACCCGCGCCCGCATGGATCAATACTTTTTGACCAGCATGCACCTTTGCGCGGTCCACCAGTCCTTCCCATGCGGTAATCGTGCTGAGTGGTAATACTGCCGCTTCGCGCATGGCGAGAGTCCTGGGCTTGTGAGCCAAAAGGCGCGCTTCAGCCATCACATATTCCGCCAGTGTTCCCTGCCGGCCGCCTACTCCACCCACCATGCCGAAGACCTCATCTCCGGCCTTGAAGTTGGAGACGCCTGCACCAACCTCTTCCACGGTACCCGCCATGTCCAATCCGAGCACCGCGGGAAATGGCTGCTTTGCATGGTCCGCCTTGCCCGCGCGAATCTTGGTGTCGAGCGGGTTCACGCCGCTGGCCGCAATGCGCACCAGCACTTCGCCGCTCTTCGGTGTCGCGCGCTGCACTTCAACTCTGTTGAATGGTCCGCCTGCGGTTTCCACCCGCCATACGTGATACATGTTTTTTCCTTTGCGAGTGAGGCGATTCTACATGTCCACCTTCGTTCGGCTCGATTGCTTCAACTCACTCTATCTTCGATTTCCAACATATACTGTGAAGGCTTCAGAAGCCTCCTCTATCGTGGTACCCAAATCCATAGAAAACCAGAGGACCGCAATGAGTACGATTCACGTCACCGCCCGCGCAACCATCCACGCCGGAAAGCTCGAAGATTTCAAGGCACTCGCCGCAAAATGCGTTGAACTCGTCTGCGCCAACGAGCCCGGCGCGCTTGAGTACAGCTGGTATTTGAACGATGCGCAGACCGAGTGCGTTGTCTGCGAGACCTACAAGGATTCGGACGCGGTTCTGGCCCATATTGCGAACGTTGGGAAAACACTGGCGGCGCTCGGCGAGGTAGCTGACTGGACCTTCGAGATCTGCGGTGAGCCATCCGCTGAACTCGCTCAAGCCACCGCAGCCATGCCGCTCAAGGTTTACCGGCCGCTGCAAGGCAAATAGACCGCAGCCAGATTCGATTGCATTGATCGCAGATCAATCCCAAGGGCAACCAGATTGCCGATCATTTCCCTCATTCAGTCCACAATAGATCGACGTTCACCAACGTGGTTTGACCGGCTGTTCGTCCATTGTGCGACCCGTAAGGCCTAAGTGCTCTTTACTGATATATGGAGGGCGAAATCCTTTGGTATCAAATATGACGAGGGGGAGTCTCCCGCT
>JAGWSG010000005.1 GCA_028876335.1 Acidobacteriota bacterium | reverse complement strand
TCGGCAATCCAGGCGTGGGTGTCGTCGCAGCACTCGGCGTTCCTCTTTTGCCGGGCGGCGCCAACGATGGGATGGAGAGGGAGTTGCTTCGCACTGTGCAGAAGACTGCTGGTACAATCACTTCGCTGCTTGGACTGGGCTCCAGCAAAGCTCTTGCGCGGCGTTCATGAGCGGGTCAACCGCCAGGGCCGAGCGCAAGACTTATTCCTTCCTTTTGCGTGGTGGCGTCAACCCACACGCTATCGGGCGGCATGCGCGAGGCATTACGACTACAGCTCCTCCCACACCAGTGGCTCACCGCCCTTTTGGCTTGAACTGTAAATCGCTTCCACCACCTTCATCGTGCGATAGGCGTCATCGACGGACGTGGGCAAGAACTTTGCCGAGCCTTCCACGAAAGCCTGCAGCGATCCCATGGCGCCTGCAAAAGCATCGGGGAACCATTGTCCATCGATCGGATGCTCCATCCATACTGGATGCTTTCGAATGCTGGACCCAAGCCGGTCTGGCTTGCCGCGCGGATAGTCCAGAATCACGCCGAGCGTTGCGCGCATCGCGCCCTCTGTGCCTTCCCACTGCACAAAGGCGCGTTCATACTCTTCGTCGAAGCGATAGTTATGGTTTGTTGCAATAAAGGCTCTGCGCCACTCGCCATAATCCATGATCAAAATGCTTTTTGTTGCCTGCAACTCCGGCGTACCTGGATTCCTGAGTGTCCTGGCGTACACGCTCAAAGGATCGCCAAACCAGGAACGAATCAGATCAACGTAGTGGATGCTGTGATAGAGAACCTCGAGTCGAGGCGCCTTTGCCAGAAAGGTCCACTGCGCCCACGGCATATGCGTCCGGACCTGAACTTCCATATCGTGCACTTTGCCCAGCATGCCTTTGCGCTGCAGGGTGCGCGCTGCGAGAATGGAAGGCGCATAGCGCAGTTGGAAATTCACTGCGGCTTTCAGGCTCTTTTCGTGGCACAACTCGCGAATGCGGCGGGCATCGTCCAGCGTCTCGCCCATCGGCTTTTGCATCAAGACCGCCGCACCGTCCGGAAGTTGCGGCAGCACATCGAGCAGGTTGCCGGCGGGAACCGCAATGTCGTACACCGCATCAGCGGGAGCGAACCGAATGATTTCCGCAACGGATCCAAAGGCTCGCTGCACGTGAAACTTTTTCGCCAGCGCCTCTGCCTTGGATAGAGCGGTGTCTGCAATCGCTGCAACTGGGAAATGAGCACGCGCATACGCGGGCAGATGAGCGTTGTCCACGATCCCGCCTGCTCCAATCACAACGATGGGGCGCGGTTGACGGGGCCGCGGAGAAACACCCCATTGCTCACTTTCCTGGTCAAACTCACTCCAGGCATTCGCCGCCGCCTCAATCATCCCCTTAGACTAGCAGCGAGATGCAATCCATGGCTTCTCACCATTCGCGCTCATCAGCTTGAATGGGACAGATAGAGATGCGGTCGGGGGAACATTGCGCGGGCCGCCATCATGATGGATTCCAAGAACACCGCATCTTCGCTGTTACAGCGGCAGATGCTATGCGAGTGCTCGACTGTAAAAGGAAGCAACTATTCAACCGAAAGGCCGAAAGTCACCCTGCACTTGCCGTTGTGATTGCAACCCGTCGCGCAAATCAGATATTGGGGAAGATGACGTTGCGGGAAAATCTGGAGGCGCGGGCCGGGATCGAACCGGCGCATAAAGGTTTTGCAGACCTTCTTCGTATTCCATAAACGCCTGTTTTCATGCGGGTTCCGCGCTCTCCGCTCTCAATCTGGTCCGGTTTTGGTCCGACCCCCGGAAGGGGCGGTGAGCATCGGCAGGTCTATGGATTTTCCGTTGTTCGCGGGGATGTGGCACTCGCATCCGGGCCTTTCCGACTGGTTTGGACTATTCACGCAGAGAATGTTGCCGATGTTGTTGAGCTTTTCGGTATCGTGGGCAGCGGTTCACCTGCTAAGCGCTTCTTCACGAGGTTTCCAAGAATCTCTGCAAACGGTGCAATATTTTCATCGACGCTCGCGTTTTCAAGTGCTGCCATATAAGCCTTGCGCTCGTGAAGCGGAACCACCGTCCATGGGTATCCACCTGCAGCCATCATCAGGTTCATCAAAAAGCGCCCCATGCGGCCATTGCCGTCCATATAGGGATGAATGTAGACGAAGATGAAGTGGCCGAGCACGACGCGCACGGAAGGTTCTGTTTCCTGCGTTAGGAGATCGAATAGAGCTGGCATCGCGTCTATTACAGCATCGCGATTTAGCGGGACATGCATCGATTGTCGGATAAACACCTGCCCCGTTCGGTAGCCAGCCAAGTCTGCGGGTTTCAGGATGCCGACTGCGACGCTTGGCGCAAACATCTCACGGTACCATTCGCGATGGTCTTCCTCAGCTACGCTGCCCGGGTTCTCACCTCTCAACACTCTTTCGATGCTTTTCTTCACCACCTGAAAGCATTGCCAATAGCCGCGCGCCG
>JAGWSG010000189.1 GCA_028876335.1 Acidobacteriota bacterium | reverse complement strand
GAGTCATCCGGACGCACCAGCCTTGCGCTCACGTTTTTGGCACGGCGGACACAGGAGGGGCAGGTGTGTGCATGGGTTGATGTGCACGACACACTGGATCCGGAATCTGCTGCGGCAAGTGGTGTTTCCCTGCGGCAGTTGCTCTGGGTGCGTTGCAAGGATGCAGGCAGAGCTGCGAACAGCAAGCCTTGGACTCGCCTTGACCAGGCCCTGAGAGCTGTGGACTTGATTTTGCAGACAGCAGGTTTCGCGGCCGTTGTGCTCGACCTTGGCAGTACAGAGGCAAAGCACGCATACCGCATACCGCTGGCGACGTGGTTTCGATTCCGGCAAGGTGTGCAACGTTCACGCGCTTCGCTCGTCGTGCTGGGCCGAGAGTCCTTCGCGCAATCAAGCGCAGCAGTGTTGCTTGAATGCGAGCTAGAAAATACAGCAACACAAGCAACCATTTTGAGCGGACTCAGGTTCACGGTGCGAAGAGAGCGGCAACGTTTTGCGCAATCCATCTGCCGCAAGCCTTCGGCGTCCACATGGTCCGCCATGAGCGTCTGGGATGTGGAGAGGCGCGCATGAGCAAAGAGTCCTATGCGTGCGTACATGCAGCGCAGTTTCCTGCGCAAACGCTCGTGCGCTTACGCAACGAGTTGCGCGCACAACCCTTTGCAGTGCTTGAAGGCCATACGCCGTTGGAAACTGTCTGCTCCATCAACACGCTCGCGCATCACAGAGGGGCAGTACTGCAGATGACGCGCGTGGAAGCTGAAGCCATTCCCGGCTTGCGCATGTTGCCACGCTCGCCTGAAGGAGAAGCATCCGCACGAGCCGTGTTGTTGGAGTGTGCCGCGAACTTTTCACCGCGCATTGAGGATGTAAGCTCTGATACTGTCTGCTCGTGCGTGATCGACATAGCAGGCACTGAGCGGCTGTTCGGTCCGCCCCATGCGATCGCGCAGCGCATCCGCGCCGTTCTCGCTGCGGCTGGTTTCCGCATCAGTGTTGCTGTCAGTGCAAATTTTCATACCGCACGCACGTTGGCCGCGTTTACACGTCGAACTGCAGTCGTTTCTGCCGGAGATGAAGCCGCTGCATTGGCTGCGTTGCCAATACATGCACTCCAACTGCCGAATGACTACGCCGAGACATTCGCATCGTGGGGTATTCAAACACTCGGCGCGCTGGCCGCTCTCGATGAGGCTGAACTAGTAACCCGGTTCGGACTTGACGCACGAGACTGGCGGGATCTGGCTTTGGGTGCTTATCCGCATACCTTCCAGCCCATCGAGCCCAATTTTCAACTCTCCGAGTTTTACGAATTCGAGAGCCCGATCGAGCAGATGGAGTCACTGCTCTTTGTTTCTGCGCGCATGTTGGATTGCCTCATTGAACGCGCAATAGACCGTGCTCTGTGCATTGCTCAGCTTTCCGTGGACATGAAGCTGGAAAGCGGTGAAACGCACACCTGCACAATGCGCCCTGCTCTGCCTTCAGTGGACCGTAAATTTCTGCTCAAGTTGATGCAGCTTGAAGTTGCCGCGCATCCTCCGCCACGCGGTGTTGTGGCGCTTACTCTTTCGGCAGAGGCGGGTACATCGAGCAAAGTACAGCTTGGATTGTTTTCTCCGCAGACTCCGGAGCCATCGCGGCTTGACGTAACTCTCGCGCGCCTCAAGGCAATCGTCGGGCAGGACCACGTAGGTTCTCCTGTGCTTGAAGACACGCATCACCCGGGCAGCTTCCGCATGGAGAGCTTTCATGCGGACGGCAAACCATCGGCTCATCGCGAAGCGCCGCGCGTTGCCCTACGCAGAATGAGACCGCCCCTGCAGATTCGCGTATTGATGGTTGGTGCGCAACCTTCAGCTTTCTACGAGCGCCACAACAGCTATCGAATTGAAGCAGCTTACGGACCCTGGCGATCAAGCGGCTGCTGGTGGTCTGCGAAATGGCACATCGAAGAATGGGACGTGCTGGCAAAGGTTACCAATAGCGCATCAGTAGCCTGCCTGCTGAGCCATGACCGCGCGCAGAATGCATGGCGCCTAGAAGCGTTCTATGACTGAGTCGGAATACATCGAACTGCACGCGGCAAGTGCTTTCAGCTTCCTTGATGGCGCTTCGCAGCCGGAATCACTGATTGAACGCGCTGCGGAACTGTCAATGCCAGCGATGGCGCTCAGCGATAGAAACGGAATTTATGGCGCCGCAAGATTCCATACTGCTGCGGTTCGGTGTGGAGTGAAGGCACATATCGGCGCGGAGATTGCAGTTTCACTCTGGGGCAGCCGGCTCACACCGGCGTCATGGCTACCGCACCAGTACAAGCCTGAGCCACCGCGCCTGACTCTGCTCTGTTCATCACAAACCGGCTATCAGAACCTTTGCCAGCTCATTACACGCTTCAAGATGCGCGAAACAACTAAGGCAGAAGGCTCCGCGACGATGGAAGACCTGAAAGAATTTTCCGACGGGCTTATATGTCTCACCGGCGGCGATGAAGGACCGCTTGCGACTGCTCTGGCGCGCGGCCAAAGCGAGGCAAGCGAGCTGGCGGAGCATCTGACATCGATCTACGGGCGCGGCAATGTCTTCGTGGAACTTCAGCGCCACCATTTACGCGAAGAGGAGAGCCGCAATCAAGCTTCACTCTGCATTGCGTCCCATCTGGGCCTGCCCGTGATTGCAACCAACGGGGTACGCTATGCGAAAGCAAAGGACCGCCAGCTACTCGATGTTTTTACTGCTATTCGCCATCACACAACGCTTGACTGTGCGGGCCGTCTGCTTGCCGTAAACTCCGCACGCTGCCTGCGAACCGCGCGTGAAATGGCTGCGCTTTTCCAGGACATTCCAGAAGCAATTGCCAACACGCGCATTGTGAGTGAACGGTTGGAGTTCACACTCGACAATCTTGGCTATCGATTTCCGCATTATCCTGTGCCGGACGGCGAAACGATGGACAGCTTTCTTGCAAAGCGTATCGATGAAGGTGTGCGCAAACGCTACGGTGTACCCGCGAAACGGCATCTGCTCGACAAGGCACGCGCACAGGTCCGTCATGAACTGGCACTCATCGCAAAGCTTGGCTTTGCCGGGTATTTTCTCATCGTCTGGGACATCATCCGCTATTGCCAGCAGCACGGATTTCTTGTACAGGGACGCGGCTCCGCAGCCAACTCTGCGGTATGTTATGCACTTGAAATTACTGCCATCGATCCCGTTGGAATGGAGCTGCTCTTTGAACGCTTTCTGAGTGAGAATCGAGGCGAGTGGCCAGACATAGACCTCGACCTGCCCTCTGGTGACCACCGGGAAAATGTCATCCAGTACGTTTACGACCGCTACGGCGCACTTGGCTCCGCGATGACAGCAAACGTCATCACCTACCGCGGACGCTCGTCTGCACGTGAAGTTGGCAAGGTGCTCGGCTTTGAGGAAGACACCATCGCGCGGCTTTCGAGTCTTGTGGGCCATTGGGAGTGGCGCGGCACGAATGACACTATGGCACGACACTTCGAGCAGGCGAATTTCGATATGCGCCACCCACGCATTGCGCGCTATCTCGACCTCTGCGAACGCATGAAGGACTTGCCGCGTCATCTTGGCCAGCACTCAGGCGGTATGGTCATCTGTGCAGGACTACTCAATCGCGTTGTGCCCATTGAGCGCGCATCCATGCCGGGCAGAACAGTCATTCAGTGGGATAAGGAAGACTGTGCAGATATGGGGCTCATTAAGGTTGATCTGCTGGGTCTTGGCATGATGGCCGTGCTCAAGGATTGCATCGAACTGGTACCGCAGCACTATGGAAAACAGGTTGACCTTGCCGCACTGCCTGAAGATGAGCAGGTTTACGCAACACTTCGCAAAGCCGACACGATAGGGCTCTTTCAAGTGGAAAGTCGCGCGCAAATGGCTTCACTGCCACACAACGCTCCCACGCACTTTTATGATCTTGTTGTGCAGGTGGCCATCATCCGGCCCGGGCCCATTGTGGGCAAAATGATGCACCCATATATGCGCAGACGGCAAGGCAAAGAAGAAGTTTCATACCCGCACCCATCACTTGAACCGGTTTTGAAGCGCACGCTCGGTGTTCCGCTTTTTCAAGAGCAGTTGTTGCGTATGGCCATGGTGGTCGCCAGTTTCACGGGCTCTGAGGCCGAGGAATTGCGGCGCGCTGTGGGAATGCGGCGTTCCATGCAGCGCATGAAGGATCTCGAAGAACGCCTACGTGCCGGCATGACGCAAAATGGACTCAGTGCAGAGGCGCAGGACAGCATCGTGCAGGGCATTTCATCCTTCGCGATGTACGGCTTTCCCGAGTCACATGCTGCGAGCTTCGCGCTCATTGCATATGCTTCGGCTTATCTCAAGGAGTATTACCTTGCCGCTTTCACCTGCGCCATGCTCAACAATCAACCGATGGGTTTCTATTCTCCTGCGGTTCTGGTAAAAGATGCGCAGCGCCACGGTCTGCGCGTGCGTCCCATGGATGTGCAGCGCTCCGGCTGTCTCTGTACGGTTGAAGAGGAACCCGACGGCTCGCGTTCACTGCGCATTGGTTTGAACTACGCAAGAGGGCTTCGTAAATCATCTGCAGAGGCTCTGCAATTGGCCCGCGACTCTGATGGCCCTTTTGCATCCATCGAAAACATGGTTGTGCGTGTGCCTGAGTTGAGTCGCAATGAACTTGTCACGCTGGCGCGGATTGGTGCGTCAAATTCACTCGACGGCGTGGAACACCGCCGCGATGCTCTTTGGCAAGTGGAAGAGGCTGGCCGTCCGGTGGGCTCGTTGCTGCGCGGTGTTGGCGATTCAGGCAAACCCAAGATGTCACCTCTGCGGAAGATGAACACGGACGAACGTCTCACTGCGGACTATGCGGGAACCGGTCTCACCACTGGCCCGCATCCAATGGCATATCACCGATCTGCGCTGCACAGTGACGGCATTCTATCGGCGACTGAATTGGACAAAGGACACAACGGACAGCGCGTGAAGGTTGCCGGTTGTGTCGTCGCGCGCCAGCGGCCCGGAACCGCAAAGGGGTTTGTCTTTCTCTCGCTTGAAGACGAAACCGGCATTGCCAACATCATCATCACGCCCGATGCTTTCGAACAAAAGCGCGTCATTGTGACCCGTAGCCGGTTTCTTCTGATTGAAGGTTCGCTGCAAAATCAGGACAATGTGATTCACGTCAAAGCGCATCACATATCACCGCTGGAAATTTCCAACGTGGAAATTCGCTCTCACAATTTCCATTAGACCCTCGGCCAAAACCAAAGGCATGGGCGTACAGAAACTGCGGGCAGATGGCCGCGTGCGCCCAAACCGAAGAAGTTCACGCCGCTGTTGTATTAATTGTTGAAGATTCCTGCCCAAATGAGCTTGAGGGTAGCAGAGCATTGGTCTGCGCAATGCGGATGTGTCTCTGACTCGGATTCGACAAAGTGGAAATCGACTGCAGGGTTAGAAATGCGGATTTGAGACTGAGAGCGTAATCTGGCTCGGGTGAAAAAAATGGACAGACGGAAATTTTTAGGGGGTTGTGCAGCAGCGCTTTCTTTGTCCACAGTAAAAGGTTTGGCAAAATCCGCCCCCTTTGATGCAAATCATGTGACAAAGACATTCCCGCTGGACGGCGAATGGCTCTTCGGCGGAAAGCTGAGATCTGCGGCAACGGAAGTAGGGTTTGTTGACCAGGAGTTCAGCCGAATTACATTGCCGCATACCGTTGCACAGCTTTCATGGCAGAACTGGGACCCGGCGCAGTGGGAAGACGGGTGGATTTACCGCCAGCATTTTGCGGTTCCGAAAGACACGGAAGGCAAGAGGCTGTTTTTGCATTTCGAGCGCGTGATGGCTGGAGCTGCTCCGGTTCTGAATGGGCACGCGCTTGAACCGCATCTGGGCGGATTTCTTCCCTTCGAGCGTGAGATTACTGGTCTGACAAAGGCGGGGGACAACCTGCTTGCTGTGGTGGTGGATGGCCGGTGGTTGAATGTGCCGCCGACCGGAGGGCCGAAGGGTGAGCCTTCAGTGGATTACCTGCTGCCGGCCGGGATAACGGGAACTGTTGAGCTGCGCGTTGTTCCTGAGACTTTTCTCCGCGAAGTTTTTGCGAAGCCCGTGGATGTGCTGAGCGAGAACAGGCGCTTGCACATTACATGCAGGGTGAACGGCGGAGAAGACTTACCGACTGAAGTCAGGATTTCCGCAGAGCTGGGCAGGGATTCGCGAAAGATTGCGACTGCCAAGAAAACAGTGCGCATCGATAAAGGGGATCAAGACGTTGAGTTGGTGATGGACGGGTTGAGCGGGGTTGAGCTTTGGGATGCCGAACGCCCACATTTGTATGACATTGGCGTGACGCTCTCGCGGAAGGGACAGTCCGATCACACGTTGCACACGCGGATCGGATTTCGCGAAGCGCGGTTCGAACTGGATGGCTTTTATCTGAACGGCAAGCGGACGCAACTGTTTGGACTGGATCGTCATGAACATTTTCCCTATCTGGGATTTGCCGCACCGAACCGGTTGCAGAGAAGAGATGCGGAGATTCTGCGGAAGGAATTGAACTGCAATATGGTGCGGTGTTCGCACTATCCGCAATCGGGAGCGTTTCTGGATGCGTGCGATGAACTGGGATTGATGGTTTGGGAGGAATTGCCGGGGTGGCAATACATTGGGGACGAGAGCTGGCGTGATTTGGCCGTACGCGATGTTGAGGGCATGATCCGCAGAGACCGCAATCGCCCTTCCATCATCATCTGGGGAACGCGCATAAATGAGTCAGAGAACGACCCGGAATTCTACCGGCGCACGCGTGCACTGGCCAAGCGCCTAGATGATTCGCGACCGACCTCGGGAACAATGACGCCTTCCTCACGAAGAGACTGGAAGACGCAATGGAACGAGGATGTATTTGCGTTCGACGACTACCATGCAGACCCGGTTGGCCAAGTGGGCATTCTGGAACCTGTTGAGGGGCATCCGTACATGCTGGCCGAAGTGGTGGGGCAGTTCAATTATCGAACTGGGAAGAAGTTCGATGTTCGTTACAGGCGTGCCGGAGACATTACACAGCAGATGGATCAGGCGATTTTTCATGCGCAGGCCCATGACAAGACCGCAGCCAACAAGCGGATTGCCGGCGCACTTGCCTGGTGTGCCTTTGACTACGGCAGCCTGATGAATGCGTATCACGCAGTGAAGTGCCCGGGCCTTGCCGATCTCTTTCGACTGCCGAAGCTGGGTGCATCCTTTTATCGTTCACAGATCGACCCAGTGGTACGGCCTGTGATTGAACCTGATTTCTATTGGGACTTTGGACCACAGACACCGTCTGGACCTGGCGAGCATGCTGCGATCTTCTCGAATTGCGAACGACTGGAAATCTCGAGCGATGGAAAGCCGCACGCGACGCTGCATCCAGACCGAGAGGGATATCCGCATCTGAAGTACCCGCCTTTCTTTGCAGATTTGAAGATGGACGGGAAGACAAAGCCAGTGCTGCAAATTGACGGTTATTTTGGCGGCAGGCGGGTGCTGTCCAGGTCTTTTTCTGCGGACCGCTCAACGGACAAACTCTGGCTACACGCGGACGACGCGGAGCTGGTATGCG
>JAGWSG010000188.1 GCA_028876335.1 Acidobacteriota bacterium | reverse complement strand
GTTGAAGGATTCGCAGAAGGCGTTGTCTGTCGGCTTTCCTGGCCGCGAGAAGTCGATCTTCACGCCGTTGCGATAAGCCCACATATCCATCAGCTGACCGGTGAACTCGGCCCCATTGTCACAGAACAACATCTGCGGAAGGCCGCGCTGCTCCTTCAGTCGATTCAGTACGCGCACGACATCTTCTCCTCGGAGGCTTTGCACGGATTCGATGGCCAGGCTCTCCCGTGTGTAAATGTCCACTACCGTCAGCGAACGGAAACGCCGCCCATCGCTGAGTTGATCCGAGACGAAATCCATCGCCCATACCTAGTTCGGCCCCGTGGGCTTGAACCGTTCCTGGCGGTGCACCACTGCCCGGCGCCGTCCTGCCGGCCGCTTCCGAAGCCCTAAGCCATCTTCCTTGTACAGCCGATAAACAAGGCCTTTGCCTACCTTCCAGCCCTCACGGTTCAACAGCACGCGGATCATCCGATCCGAGGCCCCCACGGACAGGTCTTCGTCCGTGGGGTGGGGTATCCGTAACGCACTCGGGTCTGAGCGATCTCACGCATGCGCATGCGAAGCTCAGTCCACTGCTCCTGGCGACCTTCGTAGCGACACGTCGTTCGTCCGATCTCCAGAACCTCGCACACATGCCGTTCGCTCAACTGATAGCAGACCTTCAAATGGTCTACCAGCGGGCGGCGCCGTGAGGGCTTCAGGACTTTTTTCGTAGAATCGGGGTCCCCATGAGCGAAGCGAAATGGGGTGAGAGAACATCCTGAAGCATCGTCTTATCCAGCGTCAGTTCCGCGACCAACTGTTTTAGCTTCGTGTTCTCGTCGCGAAGCTGCCTGATCTGACGCACCTGATCGACTTCAAGCCCGGCGTACTTGGCCTTCCAGCGGTAGTAGGTCTGCTCGGTGATTCCGCCTTGCGGATCAACTCAGCCACAGGAACTCCAACTTCGGCCTGTTTCAACACTCCTACAATTTGCTCCACAGAGAACTTCTTCTTCAACGGCAAAATCCCTCGGCCCTCTTCAGGCTGGTCCTTGCCAAAATACTCGCCGTCCATCTGGTCCAGTTTTAGCCAGGCCCATCGCCACAACGTGGACGAAATGTAATTCCACATCGAATGTGTGCTCGCCAGCGGCCGCGCAAGGGAATCAGGTGCAGGTGACAGTAACGTATGCATTTCCATTGAGCATTCCATTCTGGAAATCAACGACTCTGAATGTTTCGAGTACCTCAACGATGGTGATTTCACAATAGGAACCGGCTTCGGCCGCCAAGGCGGCAAACAAGTTTTTCTCCGTTGGAAGGGAGCCCCGGGGCCATCTGGTCTCGGGGATTTTTTGTTAGTGACCGCGATTCCCACACCTGCCCCCGGCAATTCACAAGCATCATTCAGTTCGAATTCGTCCTAGACTCATATGTATGGCAACAATCCCTGATCTGCCCGGTCTTGATGCCGGATTACCTGCAAACATAGACGCCGAGAAGACGATACTTGGCGCGATTCTGCTGGATAATGCGGCGCACTCGGAAGCGGCTGAGAAGCTGGAGCCGGACGACTTTTCTCTCGATTCACACCGTCGCATCTTCTTGCGCATGAGCGAGTTGATGAACGAGCAGCGCGCAGTGGATATCGTCACCCTGTCGCATGAGCTGCAGCGGTACAAGGAAATTGAGGCAGTAGGCGGCGTGGCATATCTGGCGTCACTTACTGAGGGGCTACCTTTCCGTCCGGTAATCGAGGAATATATCCGCATCGTCAAGGACAAGAGCCTGCTGCGGAAGCTGATGTCCATTTGCTCACTAGCGATTGCGCGCGCGGCCGACCAAAGCGAGACGGCCCTTGAGGTGATTGGCGCAGCTGAGAACCAACTGCTTGAAGTCAGCGAGAAGGGCGTGAGCGGCGGCCTTGAGGCGCTTGACCGCATTGTTGCGAACTCATTCGGCTCGATCGACAACCTGTACAAGCAGAGCAGGGAAGTCACCGGGTTGGCGACTAATTTCACCGACCTCGATCGCGATACGAGCGGACTGCAAAAAGGCGAGTTGGTGATTATCGCGGCGCGTCCTTCGATGGGAAAGACGGCATTCGCAATCAACATCGCACAGAACGCCGCTATCAACAGTCAGGCGACGGTTGCGGTGTTCAGCCTGGAAATGAGTAAAGAGAGTCTGCTTCGCAGAATGCTTGCCTCACAGGCGTGGGTTGACCAGCGAAAGCTGCAAACAGGCTTCCTTGGACGTGAAGATCAGGAGAAGCTGCAGAATGCGCTGGGCGCGCTGGTAGAGTCACGACTCTTCATCGACGATACTGCAGGCATTTCACTGGCGGAAATGCGTGCCAAGGCGCGGCGGCTGAAACAGAACGCCGGCGGACTGGACCTTGTGGTTGTGGACTATCTGCAGTTGATGTCTGCCACGCTGCCGTCGGCGGGCGGCAAGAGATATGAAAATCGCACGCAGGAAGTATCGGCTATTTCGCGTGGACTAAAGGCGCTAGCCAAGGAACTCAATGTGCCGGTGGTTGCGCTTTCGCAGCTTTCACGTGCCAGCGAGCGTCGCGGAGATGACAAAAGACCAATGCTGAGCGATCTGCGCGAATCGGGCTCAATTGAGCAGGATGCCGACGTGGTGATGTTCATTCATCGCGAGGCGTACTACAACCGTGACGAGGAGCAGTCTGCTGAGGAGCGCGCCAAGTCGGAAATCATCATCGCAAAGCAGCGCAATGGCCCGACAGGAACAATCCATCTGAACTTCATCTCAAGGTACACGCGATTCGACAATCCAGATGCCGGCCACGAGTTTTAAATGAGACCACATCAGGCTCAGCTCGTTGAAATTTCTAAGTGCGGTGCATGACGAGCGCGACGCGGCCGATGAGGACGCTTTCGATCGTGGATGTGTCATCGATCTCTAACGCTTCGAGCGGAAAAGCGGTGTTGTGCGGGCGCAGGATGAGACGCCCGCACAATGTTTCGGCATAGCGCAAGATGAGACGAGAGCCATTACGTACACCGAAGAGTGTGGGACGGTTTGCGTGATATGCGCGGGTCGAGGCGTAATGCCGGTCAAGGACACAGATGGATCCGGGCAGCAGAAGTGGATCCATTGCTCTCGCATCCCCAATACAGATTTGTACAGCAATGAAGCGCTGCCAGGATCGCCTTGCGGCGGATGCGCTTATCCGTAATTGGCTTAAGGATTCCACGGGGGCGTGGAGTATGGATTGAATGGCAGCAGGCCGCACATAGCGTTCAAAGATGGCGGTTTCGTGAGTGACCACAGGGACGGTACTGTTTTCGTCGTGCATAGGCTGTGCCGAAGGAAACGTGTGCGCGGGTAATAGGTCGACGAAAGAAAGACTCTGCGCAGAAAGTATTTTGTCGATGGCCTCAAGGGAGAGCTGGCGACGGTTGTGGAGAAAGTTTGAGAGATGCGACTGGCCAAAGCCGGTTTGTCTTGCGAGCAAAGAGACACTCACCGTTCCGCGCTCGATGCGACGGAGCAGTTCCATACGAAGCCGCTCGTGGATCTGCGAGAGATTCATGTGTGCAAATTCCGCTGTTGGAAATGGCGAGAGCACGCCCAGCTTTTCTCACAGCAAAACTCATTGCGACAAAATGCCTGCATACGCATGGCTCTAGGGGAAGAACGAAACGCGGGAGGGACGAATTCAGCCTGGTTGCATTGACTCAAACATGATGGCTGTCTAGAGTGACCTTACTTTACCTCACACCGGTTTAAAGGCATTCTCGGGGAATATCGCATGTAGTTCAACCGCCAACGTGTGATGGCGGTTCCCTTTGTAATGGCCGTTAGAGATAGAAGAAAGATGTATAGACAACAAAGGCAAAACATTTTACGAGCACTGCGGCCCATTAAGGGTTAAAGGTGCATTACCTTGCGTAGCTTTCCAGATCTGCGCGCGGGAAATACTTTCTCTTACAAGAGTCTGCAGCAGGCAGCTTATGCCAGGTTTCAAGGAGCCTGAGTTCCTGCTCAACCTCTCATCTACTCCACCGGTGCAATTCCGATGGCAAAAACTGGATACATAGACGGAGATCGGATATGGATATGTGTGTACAGCTAAAGATTTGCGAAGGCTGCGGATGCCTGTGGTTCAGGCCGGAACAACAACAGAGTGTCTACTGTCGTGAGTGCGAAGTCAAGCTCAGAGCGTTTCCCACACCGGAAAGCAGGAAGCGTCGAGGCCGGCCATCCCGCAAGTCTGTCTTGCCGGCATATGAAGCAATCGAGCTGATGAACGGAACGACAGGGGGTGCTGAATGAGCGCAGCGCTGCAATTGCCGATGATCTGGGCTGAAAATACTTTGCCCACGCCGGGGCCAGGAGTTGTAAAGACCAGAGTGTATGAAGTGCCTGGAATTCTTGATCTCCATGGCGTAGCCAGTGATGAAGAGGCCCCTGCGGAGAGCCTGGCGTTTTATCGTAGACACACGCAACGCATGCTCCGGCGATACCTGTACGCTTCGATGCAAGTGGGCCGCGCACCTTCAATTCTCAAAGATCCAATCGGTCGAGGATGGGTTTCAAGCCGACCTGTACGGACCTTTGAGGACGCAGTCATCTTTGTGCTCGATGTGGAGGGTTGCCTCAAGAAGCTGGGTTTACTGGAGCAACAGTTACTTTGCAGGATAGTGCTCCAGGAGTATACGCAGGCTGAGGCGGCAACAATGCTTGGCATGAGTGCGCGTGCCGTCTCGTACAAGTTTCAAGGGGCCTTGGACAGGCTGACACAGTTGTTGCTGAAGGCCGGTTTGCTGGTGCTGCCGGAATAACATCCCCTGGCGAGCAATGCAAAGGGAGAAACAGTTGTGGCTGTTTCTCCCTTTGCATTGTCAGGGGTTTAGCGGTAAGGCTCCTGGACAAGAGATTAAACCTGATTGAAGTCAATAAGGAGACGGCAGCTTGAACTCTCTGGTATCTTGGTTGGCGCACATGAGGGCCCATCAGAAAAGATTCCAGTGGGCGCTTTCTTGAAGGGAGTGCTTGCGATGAAGAGAGTTATTGCTGGAGTCTTCGCGTTAATGGCCGTGCCGGGATTGCTGGCGCAGCAGATGGGCCACGAAATGTTGAAGCCGACGACCGCCGCGGAGGCGCCCACCCGCGATACTAGCTATATTGACGCAAATGGAACAGCGCATGTGACGCGCGTAGTGCCTGTGCCGGAAACGATAAGCGAGCAGGCACGGAAGTTCCTGAGCCGGCAGGAGCCGGATCAAGGACCGCCGCAGTCGCTGGCGGAAAGACGGAAACATACGGATGAGTACACTGCGCGCGCCCGTGTGGAGTGGACGAAGATATGCCCAAACACCATTGAAGAAACAACGATGGCCGGGGTGCCAGTTCGAGTGGTGACGCCTTCCAATCTGAAAGAGGCCGATAAGGACAGAGTCCTGATGAATTTGCACGGCGGCGGATTCAATTCAGATTCCGGATCGTATACGGAGTCAATTCCGATTGCCAGCTATACGGGCATCAAGGTAGTGGCCGTGTTGTACAGGCTGGCACCGGAGCATCCGTTTCCGGCTGCCGTTGATGATTCCATCTCCGTGTACAAACAACTGCTGAAGAAGTACCAGCCAGATCACATCGTAATTTACGGAACTTCAGCCGGCGCAATTCTTACCGCGGAAGTGGCATCACGCATCAAGCAGCTTGGATTGCCATTGCCTGCGGCGCTGGGCATCTTTAGTGGCATGGGCGACTTTGTCCGTGCCGGGGACTCGATTGCGATGTATGCACTGCGAGGCTTAAGTGGGCATCTCGACCCGCCAGAGCCGGGTGCGCATGATCCTTTTTATGTGGGCAAGGCAGATCCGAAGGATCCTGTGCTTTCGCCCATCTACAGCGACTTGCATGGAATGCCCCCGACATTGTTCATTACCAGTGGCCGCGACTTGCTTTTAAGCGGGACGGCCAATCTGGAGCGTGCGTACATCAATGCAGGCGTGGATGCTCATCTGGAACTGTTCGATGCGCTGCCCCATGCGTTCTGGTATGACCCGCAACTGCCGGAGGCGATTGAAGCCAATCACACCATGGCAAATTTTTTCCTGAAACACCTGGCAAAGTGAGATTGATATGTACCAATCTCACTAGCTTGTGATGGTAAGGACTGGACATTCCGCATTGGCAATGAGGTGGAATGCCGTCGATGTGCGCATCTCCAGACCAAGGTGCGAGGACTTGCGTATGCCAAGTACCAGAAGGTCTATGGAGCGCTCGCGCACATGCGCAAGGATGCGCTTGTGTGCGTCTCCGGTTTCAACGAAGGTGTGTGGACTGATGAATTCACGCGCATGATTTGGAACCAACTGCTCAAGTGCTCGGGTGAATCGTTCCTTTGTCTCCTCCCATTCCTGAGAATTGTTGCGTGCTGAGTCGGGCAAAACGTTGAGTACGTCGAGCGAGCCTTCAGCATCTTCAGAAAACGAGATGGCAAAGACAGCTGCGCGTGTGGCGGCTGGCGTGAAATCTGTTGCGAAGAGAACGCGCTTGAAAGAGAGTGTGGGGCCCGCCGGCTTGGCAACGTGCGGATTAATGGTGAGGCAGGGCCAGCGAGTGGACCGCAATATGCGCTCAGCAACGGAGCCGATGAGTTCGTGCTCCAGGCGCCCTCCCCCGTGCGTGCCGAGAACGACAAGAGCAGGAGCATGCTTTTCAGCAAGCAGCGGGATGGCTTCGTGTGCAGCCCCTTCCACAAGTGCTGAGGTTACGCGGACGCGGGACGAGCTGAGCGCCTGGGTTTTCTCATTGAGGATTATTTCCAAGTCAGCGCGCTGGCGGCTTTCCGCATGGGTTCGGAGCTCCGCTTCCTCTGCTGCCCTAGTGAGGAGAAACGAATGCGCAACAAGCAGCGAGGCATGCAAGTGTTCAGCAAGCTGCAGGGCATAAAGGCCTGCTGTTTCTGAAGAAGCGCAGAAATCGGTTGCAAAAACTACGGTGTCGACGTTGACCTCTGGATGATTGCCAGTCACTGGCACGGAAGTACTCCTTTCAAAGTGCGCCACTGTTAAGTAACCGTGGTGACGCATATGCAAACCACTACCAGATTAGATGCCGGCAGGGAGGGGTGTGACGGGTATTCGCAACGAGGAATTTACGCGGGAAAAGAACTCAAAGGCCGCGCAAACCGCGGTCAGTTCGACAATTTCAGCGTTGCTGAAATGCATGCGGACCGACTCGAACGAAGACTCGTTGACTTCGTGCCCAGAGGTGTGTAGCAGGTCGGCAAAGCGGAAACCGATCTTTTCTTTTTCGGAAAACGGACCGGTCTCGTAACTATCCAGATTGGCAATCTGCTCCGGAGAAGCGCCGCGCTTTGCGGCAAGATGGCGATGCGCACTGACGCAATACTCGCATCGGTTCAGAGATGCGACGCGCGTGGCAAGCAGCTCCTTATACCACCCGGAGAGCGCATTGTCTGCCATGAGGGGGACGAGAAATTGCGCAACACCGAGCACCAGAGGTGGCACGTTTGAGAGAGCTTTGAACATGTTCGGGACAACTCCACGCGTGGCAAGGAGTTGATCGTAGAGCGCGGCGACCTCAGCCGGCACTTGTTCGCGCTCAAGCAGAGGGACGCGTGCTTCGGGAGCAGATGAAGGTGTCATGGCGGCATCTTTCCAATCGCAGACAGTGTACATGCGGAATCTGAAGCGAGAGAAAGAGCCCGTCGAGCATGATGCCGGGATCATGAGCACTTATTAACAAACTTCAAGATGGGTGGGCGCACGTTTTGCTCCGAATTGAGAGTTATGAGCGAACCAACTCAATGCGGAAGTGGAGGTGCAGGGATATCTACCCAACTCATGCAATTGGCAGTTCACTTCCAGCGTGTCCTTGAAGGGGATCCACGGCAAGTAAATGCGCTTGTAGGCATTGTCTTGGTTGCTCTTGCCAGCGGACAGGTGAATGCCGCAATCCGGGTAGCAGAGGCTGCAGTTGCGATTGCGCCGGAATACTGCGTCACTTGGGTGGCTTTGGGGCAGGCAAACAAGGCTGCGGGGCGCATTGAGGAGGCGGAATATGCCTATTTATCCGCACTTAAGCTGGACGGAATGGATCCGTTGGCACGGACCGGATTGGGAGAGTTGAAAACAGCAACAGGACGAGCGGAAGCTGCCCTTGAGGAGTTTGAGTTTGCCTTGAGGAAGAGGCCAGCCATGATTGCAGCTTTGATAGGCCGAGGACATGCACTGGCTTCTTTAGGACGCGACGAGGAGGCGCTTACGTGGTACAAGGCAGCCCTGGAACAGGATGCGCAATCAGCTGAAGGGGAATTTGGCGCAGGATTTGTGCTGGCACGTATGGGGCGTCTTGGGGAGGCGGGGCGCTGCTATTGCAGAGCGGTGACACTGCGGCCGGATTTCGCCGCAGCATGGATGAATCTGGGATGCGTTTTGCGTGAATTGCCAACCATCGCGGACGCGCACGCCGAATTCGCGCTTACCAGGGCTGTGGAACTGCGTCCGGATATGATAACGGGCTGGTTAAACCGTGCACTTCTACGGCGCGAACAGGACAGGCTGGCCGAGGCCGAGGCAGACCTAAATAAGGCGCTTGGCGTAGACCCGACCCATGTGGAGACGCTGGTGGCATGGAGCCAATTGGCGCTGGCACGAGGAGATATCAAGAGCGCCAGGCACTGGGCACGACAGGCATGCGTGTACGGGCCGCATCACGCAGAAGCCGCAAACATGGAGGGAATTTTGCTGCATAACGAGCAGAGATTTGAAGAAGCTGCTGAGGCGTTTGCGCGAGCGGAACAATTGGGTAGCAAGGTGGCAGCAAGTAATCGTGGAAACTGCCTGATGGATATGGGCTGTCCAGACCTTGCCGTTGCGGCGCACGAGGCTGCGTTGGCAGCCGATCCGCGTAACGCGGGTTCGGAGTACAACCTGGCGCTGGCACAACTGCGTACAGGCGAGTGGGAACGCGGTTGGAAGAACTATGAGGCTCGGTGGCGGTTTCGCGAGGTACATCGCGCCCCCATGCTTTTCGGTGTTCCGCGCTGGCGCGGAGAAATGCTCGATGGTTACACGATTTTGCTGCATGCTGAGCAGGGGCTGGGCGATGCAATTCAGTTCAGCCGGTATGCAGTGTTGGTGGCGGCTCGCGGAGGACAAGTCATATTGCAGGTCCATCAGGCGGTGGAACGTCTTATGCGCTCTTTGGCCGTCGTCCGCACAGGGCAGGCGGTCGTCGCTCCATTGGGCAAGGAGCCGCCGGCATTCAATGTGGAGTGTCCGCTGATGAGTTTGCCGGCGGTTTTCGGAACCCTGCCCGATGAGGTGCCGTGGGCAGGCCCCTATCTTGCCGCCGAGGAGGCATTGGCGGCGAAGATTTTGAAGAAGTATCCCCACAGGGGTGAACAGCCGCGCATAGGCATCGCCTGGGCCGGTAACCCGAAGTATAAGGGCGATGCGCAAAGGTCGACGCGTCTGGAGAGCCTTGTTCCCCTTCTAAGTGGTCTTGATGCGGAGTGGTTTTCACTGCAGAAGGGTGAAGCGACGGCACAACTGAAGGGACTGCCGAAAGATATCGCAGTACATGATGCCTGCAGCCGCGACAAGGGGCTGGCGGACACAGCGGCCGTGATTGCCATGCTGGACCTGGTGATTACGACGGACACATGTATTGCGTACCTGGCTGGAGCGATGGGCAAGCCTGTCTGGATATTGCTGCCTTATCGCGCAGACTGGCGGTGGATGCTGGAGACCGAAGAAACGCCTTGGTATCCGACAGCGCGGCTGCTGCGTCAAAGCAGGCCTGGAGACTGGGCCGGATTGATCGAGCGGATGCAGGACGAGCTAAAAGCACATCTCAAACGGTAAGGCTTCTTGCATTTAAAGGAACTATTACGATGACGGCATTGTGATTAAAGACTGCTCGAGCTCCTTACGGACCCTAGTCATAATGCCGAGATAATATGCCAGATTGTGTATGGAATTGAGAGTTCCAGAGAGTGGTTCACCGCATTGCATCAGATGCCTTAGGTAGGCGCGCGAGTAACGGCGGCACACCATGCAGTCACATGCCGGATCCGGCGGATTCTGATCTTCGGCGTACTTCTTGTTCTTGATGTTCACGCGTCCTTCGCTGGTGAAGAGCAGGCCGTGACGTGCTGCGCGCGTGGGCAGCACGCAGTCCATCATGTCGACGCCCATCTTTGCGTACATCTCAATCTCGTCCGGATAGCCAACGCCCATCACGTAACGCGGCTTGTCTTTTGGCAGCAGCGGCAGTACTTCAGAAATCACTTCAAGCGTGGCATCGCGCGGCTCGCCGACACTTAAGCCCCCGATAGCGTAGCCGTCAAAATCCATCTCAACAAGGCGCTCGGCCGACTCACGGCGCAGGTCGAGATAGACGCCGCCCTGCACAATCCCGAAGAGGTTTTGCGTCTGCCCGTTGAATTCGGCGTACCAGGGAACCTCATGCTGGTGTGCACGGAAGTGTGTAAGTGAGCGTTTGGCCCAGGCCATGGTGAGCCGCAGGCTTTCGTGTGCACGCTCGCGCGTAGCCGGATACTCCGTGCATTCGTCGAAGGCCATTGCGATATCCGCGCCAAGCGCAATTTGCACATCCATGGAATGTTCTGGAGAAAAGAAGTGCGAGCTGCCGTCGAGATGTGATCGAAACTTGACGCCGTCATCCGTGACTTTGCGCAGGCTGCTAAGCGAGTAAACCTGAAATCCGCCTGAGTCAGTGAGCATAGCGCGCGGCCAGCTGATGAAGCGATGGAGCCCACTCATACGGCGAATTGCTTCATGTCCGGGGCGTAGATAGAGGTGATAGGTATTGCCGAGGATGATTTGCGCGTCGAGTCCCTCAACGATACTTTGTGGCACTGCCTTAACTGAACCTGCGGTGCCAACAGGCATGAAGACCGGAGTTTCAACCGTTTGATGCGGCAAGCCGAGGCGGGCACGGCGGCCGCCCAGGGATGACTCGGCAATGCGTTCAAAAGTGAGGCTCACTGGATTGATTGTATCGAGGGGAGCTCTGAGTTTGAACCTGGTGAAGAGGACTTAGATTGGTTTGCGAGCAAGGTGGAGAAGCGTGATGTTGTGTTTGACGATGCGTCCGCCTGGGCGTGCTGAGATAAGAACGCGCATTGCAGCGAACAGCCGGCCTCGCTTGTCGGGCTCCATCAGCCGATGATCAGAGGCTGTTTCCAACAACGCAATGTATTCGTCGGTGGAGAACTCCTCTTTCCATAGATGGCGATAAACTTGCACATCGGTGAAGAGACCGGACTGTGCGATTTCTTCCTTTGAGTCGGCGAAAGCATCCGGAGGCGGAGGTGGCCAGGGAATGGTGTCAGCGCCGACTGCTTCGTAAGCTCGCTGTATGTCACGAAAGAAGGGGTCATAATCGGGTGGGAATGCGTGTCCCCCCGTTGTAAAGGCGAGCCAGCCACCGGGCTTGAGCGCATTAAAGGCGCATTTGTACCGTTGTGCAGGGTCAAGCCAATGCCATGAAGTGACGGCAAGAACGAGATCGAATCGTTCATCCAGCGAAAAATCCTCAAAGCGGGAATGAAGAACCTCTACACGCGGATAAAGGGCGAGATTGAGTTTTGCAAGCCGTGCCAAATTGGCGCCCATTTCCAGCGCGACCACATGAGCACCCTTTCGTGCCAAAGGAAGTGTTGATTTGCCTGTGCCGCAACCAGCCTCAAGAATGCGTGCGGATGCCGGATTGAGTCGCGTCTTCTCAAAGAGAGTGGAATAGACCCATGCAGGAGGCTCGCGACGCCCACGGTCGTAGAGTTCAGCAATCTGGTCGAAAGTTTGCGCGCGTGCAATGCGCTGCTGGCCCGAGAACCGCATGCGTAAAACGTATCACTATCGGCGCAAGAAACGTTTGAGCAATTTTGTAATAGGAAAACGGGCCACACTTTTGAGTGCGGCCCGATGAGAATTGGAGTAGTTCAGCGAACGCGGGCGTTATGCTTCTTTGCGTAGATACGGCGCGATTCCTGGTTTTGCTGGTGAGCGATAACACGGCGGTCCTGCCTTGTCAGGTGGCCGTTGTTTTGAGCCTTCATGGCGCGCTTTTCGCGCTGGATTCCGCGTTCCTGGCGTTCGAGGTGCCGGGTTTCAGACCTGGTCAGTTGGCCACTTTTAACGCCATTGGCGATGCGACGCTGTTGGTTTGCCTGGCGAGCGGCAATATTGTGCGCGGGGGTCTGGGCAAGGGTAATTGCGGGAGCGGCAACAAGCGCCGCGGCAAGTAAGGCTGCAGTGATCTTCATTCGAATCCTCATTTCCATGGCGGGAGGGCTGTGATATTGGCCTCGCCGGTTCTGGGGACTTGAACCCAGGCTTGCAGGATTGGTTGCGCAGAAATTTTAGCGATTTCCGAAAAGTAATCGGATACCCGCGCGCGCAGTACGTGGCTGACCGAGCGTGGTAGAGGGAGTTTTGGAAACCTCTATCTGACGGTCAAAGAGATTTTCACCGGAGGTGAAGATCTCGAGATGCGGACCGAGATTGCGCGAAGCGTGGGCATCGAGACGAAAGTAGCCGTGGAGTGGATAGAGATTGGCATCATCGTCATATTGCCGCCCACTCAGGCGGCTTTGCAGGCTCAGCGTTCCGAACCGCGCAGATGAGGCACGCAGATTCAGCGTGGCCATGTTGCGTGCGACTTCTGGAATCCAGTTACCCACGTCGGTCTGCCCTTTCGTGACAGTTGCATGCGCATATTGATAACCGCCGTTCATCTGCAGGAATCGCCACGGGTTCACCTCAAAATCGATAGAAATGCCGCGGCTTTCAATCTGGCCCAGATTCTGGCGCTTAAGAAGAATGGGCGATGATGTTGGGTTGATGGTGACCGCTGTGATGGGTCGATTCACCTGAGTGAGGAAGTAGCTGATGCGGACGGTTCCCCATCTACGTTCAGACGCAACACCAGTTTCCCAGCCGGTGGCGCGTTCGCTGAGCAGAGCGCCATTGGCGAGGGTGAGTTTGTTGCCCACTTGCGTATTGCGATAGAGCTCGCTCGGTGTGGGGGCGCGAAACGCTCGGAAGGCTGAAGCGGAGACTGCGAAGTAGTCGCCTAGTTTGCGAGAGATGCCGATCCGTGGATTGAAGACGGCCTGCGACCACTGCGGTGGTTGATTTGCTGCGGGTGTCCAGCCAGAACCATCTGATGTGCGTGCGTTTCCATCAAAGTTTTGAAACCAGTCAATGCGGCCTGCCGTGGTGGCAGTCCATTGCCCCTTTGTGCCAAGCACTTGTGCGTACATGCCTGTGTCGCGTTGGTGATCTGCGGTGAGAAGGGTATTCGGTGAAGGGCGCAAGGATTCCTCGCTATCCCAGATGCGGAGATCGTGTACGTCCGATCCGGCAAGCACCACAAGATGCGCACCGAAAGGGCGGGACCAATGTGCCGCTGCACCGAGCTCATTAGCGGGAACAAGGGTGAACTTGGTCGGAATCTCACCGCACCGGCTGGTACAGGTGGGATCGCCAAATTTGGGGTCGCTGGAAATGGCGCTGAATGTCTGGCGATAATGCTCGGTGGAACCATACACGCGAAGCGCAACGCTGTCGTTGTGTTGTGATTGCCAGTCGACTCCAGCCAAGTAACGCCAGAGGCGTGTCCCATTTGCCTGGTAGGGTGTGCCGTTACCGCGCGACTCGTTGAATCCGCTGCCTCGTACGAAAATGCGCAATGCATTGCCGGTGTGGTCCAGCAGTAGAACTCCGCTCTGGCTGTGGACGTTACTGGGAATGTCCACGGGACCTCGCAACCAGGGAGCATATTGGATGTATCCGTCCGTCCCAATGACTCCTGCGGAGAAGAGCGCGCCCCATGGGCCATGTTTAGTTTGCCCAAGTGCACTCGTGTCGTAGGTTCCTTCACCACCGTAGGAAGAGTTCAACGCGAACGCAGTATGAGTAGGCAGCACGGGAATGATGTGAATGACACCGCCGATGGCGGAGGATCCGTAGAGGTCACTGGCGCCGCCGCGCATCACTTCCACACTCTGGATAGTCAGGTCAGGTTGCTCCTGCCAATGAATCCACCCACCAATGGGATCGTTGAGTGGAATATCGTCTTCTGTGACGAGTGTGCGGCTGGCCGAAGTTGATCCCAGACCACGCAGGCTGATGCCTTGTGAGGTGGGATTGGCAACCAGCGAACTGGAGCGCCTGAAAGTTTCCACGCCGGGAAGCTGGCGTAGTTGATCGTCCAGAGTGATGGTAGCCGAGGAGAGAAGTTGCTTCTGCGTGAGAACGCGCGTCGTTACGGGGCTTTCAAGCTGACCGATGGGTTCGCGATATGCAGTCACCGTGACCTCTTCCGTCGCTTTTGGCTGGCGTGTCATGTGGATTACGGTGTCACCGCTGACTTTAACCTGCTGTGAGATGAAACCCGATGCCTGCACGTTGACCAGACAGCCTTCAGGGCAGGAGAGATGCACCACCCCTTCCACGTCTGTAAAGCCAAGCGTTTGGTGCGTGCCGTCTGCAACGCGTGCGCCAACCACCGGATCGCCTTTGGGTTGGAGAACAGTCAGTGATTGCTTAGTTTGCGCCAGTAGTGCGGGAAGCATCGACAGAAAGAGCAGCCCACTGATCGCTTTCAATCCGAACCACGGCATCGATATCGAGATCGCGGCTCTGGTGGAGCGCACTGAGCAATTCGGCAATGGTGCGCCGTGAGCGTGGATCCACAACGCGCGCGGCAATCTCATAGAGAGGCACGAGCACAAAGATGCGATCCGCAATGCGGGGGTGCGGAATAGTAAGGTCTGCTTCGCCAACACAAACATCATTCATTAGCAGGATATCCAAGTCGAGCGAGCGGGGTCCGTTGGGAATGTAAAGCCGGCGATCCCGGCCAAATTCAATCTCGATCCGTCGAAGTGCTTCAAGGAGCTTATGCGGCGGAAGTGTCGTTTGCAAGGCGACTACTGCATTGAGAAATCGCGGTTGCGCTGCAAAGCCTACGGGGGCTGTGGAGTACAGCGACGAACGCGCGGTAAGCACTCCTAGTTCGCTGATGCGCTCAACTGCAACAGCAAGCGTATCAATTGGTTCCCCCGCGCTGCTGGGCAGATTGGCTCCGAGTGCAATGTATGCCGTCCGCATAGGTTTGGGTCGAAGAGAAGTACTGTTTTTGACTGTAACCCGTGGGGGGCACCATCTGGTAGCATCCATTTTTGAGAGGAAACCAGAATGGAATCTGTGAATCCCGCGGGCCTCGGCGCCCGACGCAATGAAGACATCGCTTTAGACCTGCTGAAATTTGTGGCGGGAACCACCGGCGTGGGCCGTGCAGCAGTTACGTCCACAGGTTTTAGCGGAAGCGCCGCGCCCAAGCCGGATGAGCACGTGACGGAATTGCTGACGTTGTATGGGCGCTGCCTGAAGGCTGTGCAGGGACAGTGAGCAAAGAATTCGCCGCCAATTCAGCTGTGCGCGTGGCGGTTGCCGGCGCGGGTGCTTTTGGACAAAACCACCTGCGCGTCTATCGCGAGCTGGAAACAGCGGGCGCGGGCGTGCAGCTTGTGGCAGCGGTGGAGCCAGACGCGGCACGTGCGGCGGAGTGCTCCGCAAAGTTCGGCATTCCTGTCTTTTCCACGACAAATGAGCTGCTTCGCTCCAATGTCAAAGTGGACGCCGCATCGGTGGCTGTGCCGACGGTGTATCACCATGCAACCGCCGCTGAACTGCTGGATTCCGGCCTGGATGTATTAGTGGAAAAGCCAATTGCGGCTTCCCTGAGTCAGGCGGACGAGTTGATCGCCCACGCGGAAGCCAAGAAGTGCATCTTGCAGCCGGGGCATTTGGAGCGATTCAATCCTGCTGTGCTGGCCGTTGAGCCAAACTTGCGCCGCCCCATGTTTTTTGAGGCGCATCGGCTTTCGGTTTTTACTCCGCGCTCACTCGATGTAGACGTGGTTCTGGACCTGATGATTCACGACCTGGACATCGTGCTTACATTTGCCCACTCGCCTGTGCGCGAGGTGCGCGCTGTGGGGCTGCCAATTTTGTCTCCCAAAGTGGACATTGCGAATGTGCGAGTAGAGTTTGAGTCAGGTTGCGTTGCGAATTTTACTGCTTCTCGTGTTTCCACAGAGCGTGTGCGTAAGTTGCGGTTCTTTGAGCCGAGGCAGTATGTGTCCATTGACTATGCACGACGCGATGTTCTGGTGATTCGCGTAGATGAGAACGGCAATGGAATGAAGCCTGCAGACTTGATCGCAGCATTGCCGGAAGGCGTACGCGCAATGTTGCCGAAGCATATTGTAGATGGACTTAACTCAGGCGCTATCGATCTGAAGACGCTGGATCCGAAAGTTGTTTCTCAATTTGCGTCGATGGCAAAAATTGATCCAGCGGTCATTGCGCAGCTAACGGGGCAGTCGGAAGCAAAGGCCGGCTTGAGTTTCAGCAAGCCTGAAATTCAGTCGGGCGAGCCGTTGAAGCTCGAAATTGAATCATTCCTCGAAAGCGTGCGCACGCGGCGTACACCTCATGTGACCGCGCAGCAGGGGCGCAATGCATTGGCGCTGGCATTGGAGATTCAAGCGCGGATGGCGGCGCATGCGGAGCGCGCAGGATTGCAGTCATTCTTTGAGACCGGCGCCTGATGAAGGTAGCCATCGATGCACCTGACTGCAGTAGCTTTCGTAATCAGATCCAAATTTATTCCGGAGAGAAGGCTCCTCTTTGAACTGCACAAAGAGGTGCGAAATCAAAAGAAGTGCGCACGCAAAGAGAAAGACAGAAAGCGAACCGAAGTAAAGGGCCGTTCCTGACAGAACAAACACTCCGCTGATGTACATCGGATTACGGACGAATCGATAGGGTCCGCGAACGACGAGGTTGCGAGGCGGGTCGATGGGCGCAGGTGTCCCCTTTCCGATCAGGGCAAATGCACCCACGCACCACAGGCCCAGTGCAGCGCCGGCAGCACCAAGCACCATTCCGGTATATTGCTGCCAGCCGAGCATCACTGGGCTGGTAACACCAGTCAAGGCCAATATGCGGGAAGGTAGAAGGATGAATGTCAGGCTGACGAAGATGGAGGCGAATACGACGGTTTTTAGGATTACGGCCATGAGTGGACTCCGTTCGATTGGATTCGCACTACAGTAAAGATGGACCGGGAAACCACGCCTCGGACAAACTGGACGAAGAGTAAGGAACGCGGTTGCTTTGGCCCTGGGATGCGGGGAAATTGTACATGGACCGTCAAGGCTATTGGGAACAAATCTACGCTACGAAGTCTCTTGTTGAGGTGAGCTGGTACAGGCCGCACCTTGAGGATTCGCTAGCGTGGATTGATGAGGTTGCGCCGCAGAAGGATGCGGTAATCATTGATATAGGCGGGGGAACTTCAACGCTCGTTGATGATTTGTACGCTCGCGGTTATCGCAATTTAAGTTTGCTTGAGATTTCACCAATGGCGATTGCGGCTACAAAAGCGCGCCTTGGTGCTTCGGCAACTCAGATTGGATGGATCGAAGGCGACGTGACGAATGTCGAATTGCCGGAAGCGCGTTTCGATGTATGGCATGACCGCGCAGTTTTTCACTTTCTTACTCAAGATGAAGATCGTCTCTCATATCGCAGGCAACTGTTGCGTTCGTTGAAACCGGGAGGGAGTGTGATTCTCGCAACGTTTTCGTCCAACGGGCCGGAACGATGCAGTGGTTTACCGGTACGGCGGTATTCACCGCAGTTAATTGCGCAGCAGTTCGAGCCCGTACTCGTCCTTGAGAAAAGTTTGACGGTGGCCCACAAAACACCCGGCGGCGGAATACAGGAATTTACCTATTGCAGGCTGTTGCACACCGGGGCATGAGTTGCACATAAAGCGTTTTTCTTAAGGGTTGTGACGAGTTCATGTCCTTGACATTGGTGCTTCGCGCAGACTATCTTTGGCTGCCAAGGATGTGTAGCTGCAGCGCAAATGCGTTTACTCGCTACGGTCAAAGGAAAGTACCCCGAATCAATGAGGAGAGCCATGAAGAGCATCGGAGTGTGCCGCGCTGGTGCGGCCCTGTTACTGGTTGCCACTTCTCTGCTGTGTGCGCAGGATAAAGATAAGGACAAGCCGGCCTACCTGGACACGAGCCTGCCACCCCAGGTGCGCGCGGCTGATCTGGTGAGCCGTATGACTCTGGAAGAGAAGGCAAGCCAGCTCGTAAACCAGGCCCGCGCAATTCCGCGCCTGGATATTCCGCGCTACGACTGGTGGAGCGAGGCGCTGCACGGCGTGGCTACTCAAGGGATAACCGAATTTCCCGAGCCGATCGGCTTGGGTGCGACGTTCGATTCTCCTACGATCCACAAGATGGCGGTGGCTATCAGCATTGAGGCTCGTATTAAGCACGACATGTTCGTGAAGGAGAACGGCGGTTACAGCAAGATTTTTCAAGGTCTTGATTTCTGGGCCCCGAACGTGAATATTTTTCGCGATCCTCGCTGGGGACGCGGACAGGAAACCTACGGCGAGGACCCATACCTGACCTCGCGCATGGGCGTGGCATTCGTGAAAGGTATGCAAGGTGACGATTCCCGATACTACCGTGTGATTGCCACCCCCAAGCACTTCAACGTGCACTCCGGGCCGGAGCCGACACGCCACAAAGCGAACGTTGACGTAAGTCTACACGACGAATTGGATACATATCTGCCTGCATTCCGCGCAACCGTGGTGGACGGCAAGGCAGGCAGCGTGATGTGCGCGTACAACAGCATCAACGGCCAGCCAGCCTGTGCGAATCAGTTTCTGCTTGAGGATGAATTGCGCGGGTGGTGGAACTTCAATGGATATGTGGTGAGCGACTGCGGCGCGGTGCTGGACATTCACAGCGGGCATCACTTTGCCACAACGCAGGCAGAGGCTTCGGCTATCAGCCTGAAGCGCGGCATGGACAACGAGTGCGTCGACTTCACTTTTGATGTGAAGGACGACCACGATTACAAGCCGTATTTGGACGCGGTAAAAGACGGATATCTGAGCGTTAGTGATATCGACCGTGCTGTGACCCGTCTATACAAGGCACGAATCAAGCTGGGAATGTTTGATCCGCCCAGCATGGTGCCATACGCCGATGAAGATCCCAAACAATTAGACAGCCCGGAACATCGCGCACTGGCTCTTAAGTTGGCAAATGAGTCGATGGTGCTCTTGAAGAACGACGGCACATTGCCGCTGAAGACTTCCGGCATCAAGATTGCGGTCGTGGGCCCACTCGCTGAGCAGACAAAAGTACTGCTGGGCAACTACAACGGACAACCAACGCATACCGTTTCGATTCTTGATGGGCTGAAGAAAGAATTCGCAAACGCGACGATCACCTACGAACATGGAACGCAGTTCCTTGGGCATGACGCATCTCCGGTGCCGGCAAGTGCGCTCTCGTTCAACGGCAAGCCCGGTGTTAAGGCGAGCTACTCCAAGCTCGACATGAGCAACCTCAACAATCCCGGCGAAGCCAAGCCGGTTGCTGAGCAGGTGGAATCGACCCTCGATGAGACGCAGAGCAAAATTCCTTCCACGGCAGCATCGTTGAAGCCGCTAGCCATTCATTTTGAAGCCATGCTGACTGCGCCTGAGACAGGCGATTACAACCTTGGCATGGTTGCAGCCGGTTTCTTCCGCATGAATCTTGACGGCAAGAGCGTGACCTCAAGCTACGGTGGCGACGGAAAAGAAGCCAAACTGGGCCGCGTGCATCTTGAAGGTGGCAAGCCTGAAAAGCTCGAGGTCGACTATGCGGTAGGCTTCGGAACCGACGAAGTGAAAGCACAGTTGGTGTGGTCGAAGGTAGACTTGCAGCCGCAGCCGGCCGCGATTCAAGCAGCGAAAAGAGCGGATGTCATCGTTGCCGTTGTGGGCATCACAAGCGAACTCGAGGGCGAAGAAATGCACGTGAACGAGCCCGGATTCCTCGGAGGTGATCGCACTAAAATCGACTTGCCTGAGCCGGAGCAGAATTTGCTGAAGGCTCTCAAAGCCACAGGCAAACCGCTTGTAGTGGTGCTCACAAACGGCAGTGCGCTTGCGGTGAACTGGGCAGCAGAGCACGCGAATGCAATTCTTGACGCGTGGTATCCCGGTGAAGAGGGTGGCACGGCGGTAGCGCAGACGCTCGCAGGCGTCAACAACCCCGGCGGCAAACTGCCCGTAACGTTCTACACGGGTATTGACCAGCTTCCGCCGTTTGAAGACTACGCGATGAAGAACCGTACGTATCGCTACTTCACCGGCAAGCCGCTCTATCCCTTCGGTTATGGGCTCAGCTACACGAAGTTTGCGTTCAGCAAGCTTGATTTGCCAACCGCACCCGTCAAGGCGATGGATGGAATGACAGCTGATGTCACCGTGGCGAACACCGGCAAACTTGCCGGCGATGAAGTTGCCGAACTCTACCTGAGTTTCCCGAAGTTGGATGGTGCACCGATTCGTGCATTGCGTGGGTTTGAACGCGTGCATCTGGCGCCGGGTGAGTCGAAGGTAGTGCACTTCAAATTGAAGCCACGCGACTTGAGCATGGTTACCGAAGCCGGCCAGATCATTGTGCCCCCTGGACACTACACACTGAGTGTGGGCGGCGGGCAGCCCGGAACCGGAGTGCCGACCGTGGAGGGCGGCTTTGATGTTGGGGAACAGCTCATCCTTCCCGACTAAATTTGATCTTTAACGAAAACTTTGAGCGGGTGCTTTTCAAAGCGCCCGCTTTTTTTGTGCAGATAAATGCGGGAACAATCATTCCCGTCACGGTGTCTACATGAACACAGTGGTTGGGGTCGATACGCGAAAGATGGGCACAAATGCAAACGCTGCGAAAGGGATGTGCGCAGCGCAGACGGAGGTGTGCGTCTCTAGCCTTTGACCACTGTGAGGTCATCGGAGGAGGGCGCATGTTTGAGACAGCGACATTTGAATCGACGGGACGCATTACAACGCAGAGCCGTAAATGGATGGTTGTGACGCTGCTGTTCAACGGATCCATTCTTGCCGCGCTCATTGTGACTCCGCTTTTGCGACCGGAGCTTCTTCCAGGCCGCCCCTGGATAAGCCTGCTAACGCCGCCCATGGTGCCAAGCGCTCCGCCCGTCACACACGCACCGGCAGAAACTGCGCGAACGGTACAGCTCGGGGACCCATATGCAGCGCCGAGGACAATTTCCACGACAATTCCGACAGATCCCGGCCCGGCCCCTGCTCAGGTAATCGATCCGACTGGACTCGGGAACCGAAATGTCACCACACCAGGCGCAGAGAACATCTTCGGACCTCCTGTGCCAGTTCATGTCACTCATCCACCCGTGGCAACAGGGCCGGTGCATGTTTCGTCAGGAGTCCTCGATGGACGTTTGATATTCAAGAGAAATCCTACCTATCCGCCCATTGCGATCTCAGCTGGCATCCAAGGCACAGTGAAACTACAGGCAGTAATTTCGAAGACGGGCAAGATTGAAAATCTTCGAGTGATAAGCGGTCTTGCAATGCTGCGCCAGGCGGCAATCGATGCCGTGAGCCAGTGGCGCTATCAGCCATACATACTGAACGGTCAGCCTGTGGAGGTCGAGACCACGGTGAACGTTGTGTTCAATCTTTCTCATTAGTCGTGGCGGCAGTTCGGCCCGAGTGGCACAACGCAGGTCCCGTGCGTAACAATGCGTGTGTCATGAAAACTCTTAATCGCCGCGAATTTGTTGCGGGCGCGGCTGCCGCAACTCTGACCACAACTTCGATACAGGCAAAGATCAAGGGAACAAAGATGCGCGTGCTGGTAGCCTCCGGAACGGAAAATGGAATCCTCAATTACGACTGGGATGGAGCCACCGGCACGCTGACACCCGCAGGTGTCGCCGCCAAAATTTCAACGGTTGATTGGATTACATTCTCGCCGGATCGAAAGTATATTTTTGCCGCATGCGAGTTGGACACTTTTCGCGGCAAGCCAACCGGCGAAGTAGCCAGTTTCGCATGGAAGAACCGCGAACTGACGCCGCTCTCTCAAGAAAATTCCGCATCAAAGGGCACTTGCCAGGTTGCGGTTGACCGCACTGGGCAGGTTGCCATGTCAGCTGATTATGGTGGTGGCAGCGCGGCAAGTTTCAAAATCCGCGCAGGCAAGCTCAGCCCGATTGTCTGGAAAGAGCATTACACGCAACATGGTCCGAACAAAGACAGGCAGGAGTCGGCGCATGCGCACTTCTGCAGCTTCTCACCCGACAATCGATTCGCTTATGTAAACGACCTGGGCGGCGACTGTATTCACATTTACATGCTGGAACCTGAAACGGCAGAGTTGATGCCGGCCGGCACCTACCACGGAAGGCCGGGCTGCGGTTGTCGCACGCTTCATTTTCACCCCAACGGCCACATTGCCTATTGCATGAATGAAATGGCATCGACCGTGGACGTGCTGAGTTGGAGCAAGCGCGACGGACTATTGCGGCGCATCGCTACGGTTGAGCTTCTGCAAAAAGGGTACAGCGGTCCCACTCGCGGCTGTGACACGGTCATTACGCGCGACGGCAGGTTTGTCTATTTCGCCAACCGCGACAACGATTTTCTCGCCAGCTACTCGTGCGATCCAGAGGCTGGTCTGCTCACGTTTATGGCCCGCTCCAATTGTGGCGGGAAAATCCCACGTAACTTCACGCTTGATCCAACGGAACGCTGGATGCTTGTGGCAAATCAGGATTCAAATTTACTGAGTGTCTTCGCGCGCGATACCAAAACAGGCAGGCTTGCCGACAAAGGAAAGAGCGTAGCCGCGGCGACGCCAATGTGCATCCTGTTTACCTGAGAGAAGTAAATCGCCCTGGAGGCGGATTTAGATACCTTGCAGCGCGGGGCGTCCCATGGCTCGTGCGGTTACTTCTTTGCCAGAGACCGCCGTCCCTTCCGCAGCTGGCGTGTGCGCCAGCGCCCATGCCGATCGGTCTTTGAGCAGGCGCGAGACAAGAGTCGTATGCATGGCGTGTCCGGCGCGCTCCGCCACAACGTGCCCTTCAATACGATGACCGGCTAGAGCAAGATCTCCAATCAGGTCGAGAACCTTGTGGCGAACGTACTCATCGTTGAAGCGAAGTGGACCGTTCTCCGGTCCCATGGGGCCCAGAATAATGGCACTTTCCGGTCCCGCACCGCGAATTAGGCCCATATCGCGCAGCTTCTGCTCATCGGCTTTGTAGCCGAACGTTCGTGCCGGTGCGATCTCGATGCCGTACATCTCAGCGGCAAGATCGACACTGGTTTGCTGTCTTCCAATGGGTGCTGGAAATTCGATCGTGTAGTCGATGCGATAGCCGGTGCCGGGATAGACGCCGATGAACTTGTTCCCGTCCCGCACTTCCAGTGGATGAAGCACCTTGATGTGTTCGCGGCGGCGGCGTTGCGTTCGGATGCCCGTGCGCTGAATGGCTTCAACGTATGGCAGTGCGCTGCCATCGAGGATAGGCAATTCCAGGTTGTCCAGCTCAATAATCACGTTGTCAATGCCCATTCCGATAAAGGCCGAAAGCAAATGCTCGGTTGTGGAGATGAGCACTCCTTGACGCATCAAACTCGTGGCATAACTTACCTTGGCAACATTGCGGCCAATGGCAGGAATTTCAAAATTGTCCAGATCCGTGCGGCGGAAGACGATTCCGGAGCCCGCAGGAGCAGGCAAAAGGCGCATGGTGACGGGTGCACCTGAGTGAAGACCGACTCCCGAGAACTCAAGGACCTCGGCGACGGTCTGCTCCATGTGAACTGCTGCTGCCAAAAAGACAATCTCCCCACGATTGGTTCTGCGTCCGCGCTTTGCGCATGAGCCCCTTGGCGGGACACTTGCGTTTGACACTTTCAACGCAAGCGATAGATTAGACGGGGTTCCCGGATGGCGTCTTGTGGTTTTTTTACCACACACTGCGTCGAAAATGAACGGCGTCGTCATCTTTCGTATTGAAAATGAAAGGGTTGTATCCGTAAGTGAACAAAAGGCGCAATTGCTGCAACGGATTCCCCTTCATTGCACATCCCACTGAGCAGGAGACCGAATGCTGACCCTGATTGCCTGGTTATCAATTGCACTTGCACTGATTTCCGCTGCCTGGATTGCTTTGGATGAGGTAGAGCAGAAGCAACCAATGGCTGTTATGAACGTGGTTTGGCCTGTTTCGGGACTATATTTTGGAGTCTTTGCTGTGTGGGCCTACTGGAAATTGGGTCGTCCCAGGGCGATGAAGGTCGGCTTGAATGCTCATCAGCATATGGGACAAATGCACGCAATGGGGCATGATGCGGCATCCAGTGAAAAACACAGCATGCGCGAGCAAACAACACGACCAACTCTGGCGCAGGTGGCTGTGGGGACCAGTCACTGCGGGGCAGGGTGTATGCTTGCCGATCTGGCATGCAGCTTCTGGATTGCTGCATCCGGCATTACTCTCCTGGGTTCCCGACTGTGGGCGGAATTCGCCATTGATTTGCTCGCGGCATGGACGCTGGGAGTTGTATTCCAGTATTGGGCGATCAAGCCGATGGGCCAGTTGAGCGCGAAGCAAGCGCTGGTGGCGGCAATAAAGGCAGATACATTGTCAATCCTGGCATTTCAAGTGGGCATGTACGCGTTCATGGCCGTTACTTGGTTTGTATTCTTCCCTGCGCCGCACCTCGACGCATTCGAGGCGCGTTACTGGTTCATGATGCAATTGGCCATGATTGCGGGGTTCGCGACAAGCTTCCCGATGAATGCGCTTTTGATTCGCATGGGTGTGAAGGAAGCGATGTGAGCGCAGGGCAGCCTACAATCAGTAAGACGCTATTCCTGGATGAAAAACCTGATGAATGAGACCACGGAAATAGGTAATTTGCCCATGCGTGCGCTGCTTGCAGGTGCACGCAAAAAGCAACTTGCACAACTGCATTTGATTGAAGAGTTGGTTCGGATTGAATCTCCATCCGATGACAAAGCAGCCTTGGACCTTTGTGTGTCGGCGGTGGTAGCGCATGTACTGCGCCTCGGCGGACGCGTCAAGCTGCACAAACAGCGCGAGTGGGGCAATGTTCTGGAAGCTCGTTTCGGTAAAAAGAGCAGAACCGAAAAGCCGGTGCTTTTGCTCGGCCATCTGGATACGGTGCATCCAATCGGCGCGCTTAAGATGATGCCGTGCAGAGTACACAACGGCCGCCTTTGGGGACCCGGCACGCTCGATATGAAAGTAGGCGTGGGCATGGCGCTCACGGCAATTGAATTACTGACCGAAGCTGGTGTACTCAAGCGCGAGGTTGTGCTGCTGCTCAACAGCGACGAGGAAGTTGGAAGCCCCGTGTCCCGGCCCATCACGGAGAAAATTGCAAAGGAATGCGCTGCGGTGTTTGTGCTGGAGCCGGCGCAGGGACTTGCCTACAAAACGGCGCGCAAGGGCACCGGAAATTGGCGTATTGGTGTGAAGGGTATTGCAGCGCACGCCGGTGTGGATTTTGAAAAAGGTGCCAACGCAATCGTTGAACTGGCGCATGCGGTTGAGGCAGTAAGCGGTTGGACTGACCTGAAGCGCGGGTTAACCGTAAGCGTGGATGTAATCAGTGGTGGGGGCAAAACGAACGTGATTCCCGACGCGGCGTGGGCGGAGGTAGATGTGCGCGTAGCACGCAAGGTGGATGGTGCGCGCGTGGAGAAGAAATTTGCAGGATTGCGTGCGAAGAACAAGCGCTGTGAAATTGAGTTGACTGGTGGTATCAATCGCCCGCCCATGGAGCGCACGCGCGGCACGGTTCAATTGTTTGAGCGGGCCCGAGCGCTGGCTGCGGAGATTGGCATCGATCTTAAGGAAGCAGCAACAGGCGGTGCATCGGACGGAAACTTTACTTCAGCGCTGGGCATTCCCACCCTCGATGGGATGGGCGCGGTGGGAGAGGGTGCCCATGCAAGGCACGAATCAGCGTTGGTGGAACATCTGGCGCCAAGGACCGCCCTCCTGGCAGGAATGATTGCGGGCGAGTAGCGGAAGCCGGCGAAAAATCAGTGGCTCAGCAGATAATTGTCCAGGAAGAAATATCCGGCGGTCGCGAAGCCGATGAAGGCGACGAGCCAGCGCATAAGTCGCTGATTAACCTTGCTGCTGAAGTGTGCGCCCAGGTATCCGCCCAATGCGGCAAGAATTGCCATCTCAATGCAGAAGTTCCACTGCACACGTTTGGCCATGATAAAGGTAATGGCCGGAATGCCGATGGAGACGGCCGCAGTCACCACCTTCAGCGCGTTCATTTCGTGAATGTCGTGCACGCCGCACAGTCCAAAAAGCGCCATCACAAGGAAGCCGCCGCCGGCGCCGAAATAACCCACATACACGCTGACAAAAACCATGCCCAGAAGCAGCAGCGTGTTGTAACGCTTGCCGCCGGAAAGTGTCTGCAGCCAGCGCCCCAGTGGAAAGCTGAGCACGAAAACCGTTGCGGCAAAAAGCAGCAGCCAGGGCAGCAAGGCGCGGAACAGGGCATTGCCCGTCATCAGCAGAAGGCGGCCGCCAACCCATCCGCCAATGCCCGAGGCCGCAGCCAGCGCGAAGAGGCTCCATCCATAATTCCGCAGCCGGCTCCGATAAGCTACAAGCGATGTAACCTGTCCCGGCCATAAGGCAACCATGTTGGTGGCCTGGGCTGAAACCGCGCCGACGCCGATGGCGCGCATGCTTCCAATGAGGGCTGGCAGGGAAAGAAATGAGCCGCCACCCGCAATCGTATTAATGACTCCGGCCAAAAAAGATGCCACGGGGAGCCAGATAACCTGCACAGGATGCGTCTGCGCGATCGACATATCTCAATCTACCGGGTCAAGTCTCAGGAATGTATAAGGCTTTTTGAGAGTGTATAGCTCACCCGGCAGGGAATTGCTAAGAACCCGACGCCGGACTGATATCCTCCCGAAGAGCGAACCGGTTTTTACCCATGAAAAGAGGCAGGCAAACAATGAGATTGCTGGTTGGATTTGTTCTTGCAGGGCTACTGACAGGGACTGCGGCGGCGCAAACAGCGGCAAAGCCGGCAGTGCACCACACCGCGACGCGCCATGCAGCGGCGCAGCACCACACCACGGGGCTGCCTCCCGGTGTTCCGGTTGTGCACGGAGTGGTGAAGACCGCCTTTGCTCTTCGCTATCAGGACTACAAGGTAGGCACGGGAGCAGCTGCCGAACCGGGCAAACTGGTGAAGGTGTTTTACACAGTTTGGATTGCTTCCGATGGGCGGCTTCTGGATTCGACCGATCAGCATCGCGAAGAATTAAAGGATGCGGAAGGTAAGCCTGAGCTTGATGCCGATGGCAAGCCGAAGCTGGGCGAGCCACAGCCTTTTGTCTTCATGCTCGGCATGACCCACCTGATTCCAGGCTTTGCCGAGGGATTCGAAGGCATGCGCGTAGGCGGAAAAAGGCGGCTCTTCATTCCCTGGCAGCTTGCCTACGGTGCAAGCGGAAAGCCCGGTCCGGACGCGGCCCATCCCGGTGTGCCCCCCAAGGCAGACTTGATCTTCGACATTGAACTGCTGGATGCGACAGATGCGCCCATGATGAATGGAGGCACGATGATGCCTGGTGGTCATCCTGGAGGAGCAATGCCTCCCGGCCATCCGAAGGTCGACACGCATCCGCCGACGGAAACTCATCCGCAGGAACAGTGATTTTTGGTATTGCGTGCACAGGCCGGTGCGCCAAAGTCTCGGCACGCCGGCGAATCCCTGCCGTGCATTCCTCTCTGCCTGCCGATCATTACCCCGCTCGGGCGCATAATACTTCTAAACACGTTTTGCTTGTCTGGAATGCTCACCGTTCAATCTGCCTGGCATCCACCCGGTTTATGCTGAGGGGTACCCCCTCCCCCCCTCCCGCATTTCAAAATTATTTGTGATGACATCAAATCTTGGCACGCCCGATCGGCTCCCCTCGCACTCAAAACCGCTGGACAGCACGATGGGATTTGAAGAGGGTAGAGGGGTAGATTAAATGCGTCATTATGAAAAATTTAAGTAGATATAACGACAGGATTTAATCTCCCGGGTCGGCCGGAAAACGTATCAAAATCAAGCAAGATTGGTAGATTTCTGTGCGGAAATTGCGGTTTCCACACACAAATCAGAACTCTCCTGAACTTTCTCCGTGACGACGATGGCGGTCCTCAATTTGCCATCGCCATCAGCCTTTGCGCGCGTGTCGAAGCCCGCCATCCGGAGTCGGTCTCGTTTTAATTCCAATCGCTCGCCTCGACTCAGGAATCGCGATGAACAGGCAGCTCCGGTGTGGCCGCCAAGAGCTGCTGCGTGTAAGCCTGCTGCGGCGCGGAGCAAATCTCCTCCGCATAGCCGGTTTCAACCAGTCGACCCTTTTCCATCACCGCAATGCGCGTGGCCAGATAGCGCACCAGCGGCATGGAGTGCGAAATGAATAGATAGGTGAGCCCAAATTCGCGCTGCAACTGGCGCAACAAATTCACAATCTGTGCGCCGACACTTACATCGAGCGCTGAAACAGGTTCATCGAGAATAAGTAGCTTTGGTCGCAGTGCAAGTGCGCGCGCAATGTTAATGCGCTGTCGCTGCCCGCCTGAAAATTCATGCGGAAAGCGATTGAAGGCAGACTCGTCCAGCGATACTTGTCGAAGTAGTTCCGCGGCTGCCGTACGCAGCGCAGCGCCTCCATGCGGCAGATCAGGGTCGTTACGGTGAATCCGCCACGGCTCTGTAATGATGTCGAAGACTTTCATGCGCGGATTGAGTGCCGCAAAAGGATCCTGAAATACCGGTTGCATCTGACGGCGGAGTTTACGGAGCGTTGCGGACGAAGCGGATGCAAGATTCACTTCATCCACCCGGATGGCGCCTGAGGAAACAGGCGTAAGCGCCAGAATCATGCGTGCAACAGTCGATTTGCCTGATCCCGATTCACCAACCAGGCCCAGCGTTTCACCAGCCTCAATAGAAAACGACACGCAATTCACAACCGTGTGTTCTTCCATACCAAGGCCCGCGCGGCGGGGATACGATTTTGAAACCGACTCGACTTCAACCAGGGCCATACACTGATGGTAAACGCGCGGAACCTCAAGCGAAGAACTACGTCGTCAGTCTGTCTTTTGAAATCGTGCGCAACGGCCAGTGAAGCAGTTGCACGTGTCCCGGTCCCTCATATTCGGTTTCAAGAGTGGCCGCATAGGGAGCAAGCCCGTACACACGGCTTGTGATTGCCTCCCGACCGCCAATGAAAGTTTCAATCACGCTGCCGTCAAAGAACACACGCACATCAGGCGAGCCCGCTTGCGTGGGCGGAATGGCAAATTGAATCTCTCCGCAACGCACCTGCCCGGTCGTATAGTCCAACAGCAGTTCCCATCGCGTAGTGATGCCGGCCTTGATGCGCACCGCAACCGACTTCGGCTTGGTACGCACCGTGAATGCAAGCTCATGACGAAGTGAGTCCACAGTCCTGCGATTCGCTACGCCCGAGGTGAGCGGAATCGGCTCCACCTTGCCGCGCAGTTTTTCCACTTCCTTTGCAGGGTTAATCAGCAAGGATCCATCTGCAGCGATGTGCAGTTCGCGCGGCAGTGAGGTGCATCCCGCCCAGCCGGCCTTCTTCAAATCCTCGTCGGGTCGTTTCTCCGTAATCCATCCCCACACAATGCGCCTATTCTCTGGCGCGAGAAAAGTCTTTGGGGCGTAATATGCACCGCGATCGAGAATTCCGCTATGCCGCGTTGTGAAGCGATGCGCTGTTTCGTCGTAATCGCCAGTGTTCCAAAGCACTTTGCCTTCGGTGGAGTAGAACAGACAGTGTGAACCATCCACAGCGAAGAAATCCGGACACTCCCACATGTCACCACTGTCAACAGGATTGGAGTCAGTCTTGCCAGTTGGCGCGCCCTCAGCAAGTTTGCCCAGATAGTTCCAGTCGCGCATATCCCGCGAGCGGTACAGAAGCACGCACCCGCCTTTGCCCTTTTCCCCCGATCCGATTCCTACATACCATCCGTCTCTTTCGTGCCAGGGCGTAGGATCGCGGAAGCCCGTGACCTGCATGCCTTCAGGCGGCTTCGGGATCACTGGATTTTCCAGCTTCTTCCAGTGCAACAGCAAATCGTCTTCCGCCGTGGCCAGCATCTGTGTTTCGCGCAGTGTGCTTTTGCCATCGCGGATGGTCACATCCGCAGGCGGTGCATTCTGCACACCTGTGTAAATAATGGTCGGCACGCCGTTGTACACAACCGCCGAGCCGGTGAAGCAACCTTCCGCGTCTGCTCCTCTCGGTGTAGGCGAAAGCGCTATCGGCTCATGCTTCCAGTCGATCATGTTCACGCTGATGGCATGACCCCAGTGCATGTCGCCCCACACTGCAGCATTGGGATTGAGCTGATAGAAGAGGTGGTACTTGCCCTTCCAGAAGATGGGGCCATTGGGGTCGTTCATCCAGTTGTGCGGAGCCAGAAAATGGTACTCGGGACGATCGTTGTCGGTCGCCGGGCCGGATTGTGTTACAGCTTCGGAAGGCGCCTGAGCACGCGTCAAAAGTGGCAGAGTTGCTGCCGCACCCGTGACAACAAGAAAGCGTCGCCGATTTATCGTCATGCTGAGATCCCCCGGAAGAGTTTCCTCGCCCTATAGTTTCACAGCATGTCAAAGTGCGCCAAGCACAGCTTCAAATCACTGGACGAGTCCTTGACGAAGAGTCCCTGTGAAAGCAAAAGCAAGGCCGCGCATTCGCGCGGCCTTGTGTAGGTGAAAAACGAGTAGTTGCGGTTACTTCTTCGCTGGAGTCAGCTTGAGCGCGTACGCATATTTGCACTCCATACCAGAAGGCAAATTCACTTCGAGCGCATTGGCTCCCTGTGTCCAGGTCACCTTCTGAGTTGTACCCAGCAGCTCAATATTGCCGATCGGTATCGAAGCACCTTCATGTGCCCAGCCGAGCGAGTGGATAACAGCCTTGTTGTCTTTCGGGCATGTCATGCCGATAACGTACACATTCTCATCCTTAGCCGTGAAGCGAAAATCTTCCGGTGTATAGGGCTTCGTGTCCGTATCGTGGAAGGCTCCAGCCTCCACCTTTGTGGGGCCTTCTCCGAATGTTGTCCACGGAGTGGTGCCGTAGATCGCGTCACCATTGACCTTGAGCCATGCTCCCATGTCGAGCAGTCGCTCGCGTTCCGCTTCAGGAATTGTCCCGTCTGAGCGCGGGCCAATATTTAGCAGCAGGTTGCCGTTTTTACTCACAATATCGATAAGCTGATCAATGAGGAACTGCGGCGATTTGTACGTATCGTGTTCAATGTACCCCCAGCTCTTGTCGCTGATGGAAGTATCCGTCTGCCAGTGCTGAGGAACGATGTGGTCCTGCTGGCCGCGCTCAAAGTCCATTACAGCCGCTTGGTGGTCAAGTGCATAGTCTTTGAAGTTGATTACACCGTCATACCCGTGTGCAATGGCGTAGTTGTAATAGAACGCAGCGAATTTGGCTACATAGGGCCGCATGTTGGGCTGGCCGATCCACCAGTCAAAGTAGACGATTTCAGGTTTGTACTTTTCCACCAGCTCTGAGTCGCGTGCCAGCCAATCATTGGCCCAGGCCTCGCTCACGTAAGTCCAGTCGTTCGTGAGACCGCCCGGCTTTGAGATCCACTGGTGTGCGGGGCCGTACAGCGACGCATACTTCGGGTCGTTCACATCCGAACGGATGCGGCGCCCGCCTTCGAAGAAGAAATTGTGCTCCACGCGATGAGAACTGAGGCCGAAATGCAAGCCTTGCGCACGGATGGCCGTGGCAAGTTCGCCGAGAGTATCGCGCTTGGGGCCCATTTTGACGACGGTCCAGTCAGAGAGGCCGGAGTCGTACATGGAAAAACCATCATGATGCTCGGCAACAGGAACCACATATTGCGCGCCGGAGTCCTTGAAGAGTTTTGCCCAAACCTCTGCGTCAAAATGCTCGGCTTTGAACATCGGAATGAAATCTTTGTAGCCCTTTGAGTCGTCGCCATGTGCGAAGCGAGCGCGGAAATCCTTGTAAGCGCCTTCGGTCGGAATGTACATGTTGCGCGGATACCACTCGTTCTCCGCAGCGGGTACGGAGTAGACACCCCAGTGAATGAAGATGCCGAACTTGGCGTCCTTGTACCACTGCGGCTGCTGATACTTTTCCAGCGTTGCCCAGTCGGCTCGGTAGGGGCCGTCGTGCTCTTGCTTGTCTTCTTCGGCGAGAAGCTGCTTTCGCTCGCCGTCATACTTTGACACCGACTGTTGCCACTCATGGTCAATCTCCTCAGCAGACTTAATGCCTTGCGTCGGAGCCAGAGGATCGGGTTTTGGCGCAGATTGCGCCTGAGTAAGAATTGCCACTGAAAACGCCAAGGCAAAAGGTAGATATGCGCGGAAAAGAAAGAATTTAGTCATCGGAGGCCAATCCTACACGGAGCCGGTGCAGAGGTCCAAAGAGAAAAAACTAAGATCCCTGCTTGACATATTCCGATATAGGAATATTATTTCCTTCATGGCAAGAGCCGCTACCACTTCAGATCCCTACAACGCGATTGCTGAACCCCGACGGCGCGAAATCCTGGCGTTTCTCGTGGTGGATGAAAAACCCGTTGGCGATATCGTGATCGCACTCAAACTCGATCAGCCGTCGGTATCGAAGCACCTGCGCGTATTGCGCGAGGTGGGTCTGGTCCGTATGCGGCGTAACGGACGGCACAAACTCTACAAGACCAATGCGGATGCGATTAAGCCAATGTATGAGTGGACAAAGACATTTGAGCGCTACTGGACGCACCAGTTGATGCGCGTGAAGGAGCGGGCTGAGGAGAAAGCGCGCGGCGCTGGGCCTGCATGAGCAAAAAGAAATCCAAGATCAAGAATCGGCAACTGGAGGAGAAATGATTGAAACGCAACTGAGCCTGGAAGAGCTGACATTGAGCATTGAGCAGGAGATCCACGTGGCAGCTAGCCTTGAACAAACCTTCGAGGCGTTACTTGAACAGATTGGCCCCGGCAATGAAACGCCAGACGGGACGAAGATGCCAATGGTGATTGAGCCCTGGCCAGGTGGACGCTGGTATCGCGACCTAGGCGGAGACAACGGGCACTTCTGGGCCAACGTGCAAGCCATAAAACGACCCACGTTGCTTGAATTCGCTGGGCCACTCTTCGCTTCCTATCCGCTAACTTCGAACGTGCAATATCGGTTGAGTGAAGAGGCAGGAGGCACGTTGATTAAGTTCCATCACAAGGCATTCGGTCTTGTTGATCCCAATCATCGCGCAAATGTGAATAAGGGCTGGAGCTGGATTAACGAATGCACGCGCAAAAGGGCTGAAGGCAGGCTGAAGTAGAACAAAGCAAACGTACGCTCGAAGGGAGAATTGCGATGAGCATTGCACAAGACATGTTGAAAGAGTTCGAACATCAGGCGCCCATCACTCGTGGATTTCTGGAGCGCCTTCCGGAAGACAAACTCACCTGGAAACCTCACGAAAAATCAATGTCAGCCGGAATGCTGGCATACCACCTGGCCACCGTCCCAGGGGCACTGATGAAGGCGGTGGCACAGAGCTCCGTGCCGGCGCCGGATTTTAAGTTTCCTGAGCCGAAAAACAAGGAAGAAATCCTCGCCGTTTTCGATGAAAGTGTGGAGACGGTTCGCGCGGAATTGCCGAAATTTGATGACGCGGCCATGCACGAGACCTGGCGGCTGATGAACGGCGACCAAGTTGTGTTGGCACAGGAGCGCGGATTGTTTCTGCGGGATGTGCTCTTCAGCCATCTGTATCAACATCGGGGGCAGTTCAGTGTTTATCTGCGCATGCTGAATGTGGCCGTGCCGGCAAGCTTCGGCCCAAGCGCAGATGAGCCACCGATGTTCATGCAGAATGAAATGGCTGCGTAAGATTGGGGTAACTTACTGCGTGCCTGGGCAAGTAAAAAGGGGACAGTGCGTAACGCATTGTCCCCTTTAAAGTGAGCTGGGCTACTTTGCCGCGGCTTCGCTTACCAGTTTTTCCGCGCGCGCCAGGGCATTGACGCGCTTTTGCCTGTCTGCGGAAATATCGGCTTCGCTCCACTGGTCCTTTTCCAACTGCAAAGCGCGCTGGTCGAGAGCCTTCTGGAATCCAGCCTGAATTGCCGCGATGGCGGATTCAGCCCTGGGCAGGACGTCGTGGAAATGCGCGATTTCCGCCATGGCACGCTCGGGATGATAACCAAGGCGGTCACCGGATTGCATGGCGTCGATCAATGCATCTGGCGGATCGGAGACGGGCCAGGTGTCATGCATGGCGTCGTAGGCACCACGCAGGCGTGTCATGGCTCCGGCAAAGCCATCCAGCAAGTTGCGCTTTGCGGTAAGTCCCGGTGCGCGATGCACTTCGATTACTACTTTTTCTGAGACGCTGCGCGAGGCGACGGGGATGACGGTGGTGAGCGTGTCGCCTTTGTAGCTCCAACCGCCCTTGCCGAGCGGCCCGGCCTGTTTCACTTCAACGCCATTGACGGTGACGGAGACGGGGGGCCAGTCGGCAGGGAGGCGTAGCTCGTAGCCGCGATGGGTAAGCATGGCGGCGAAGTGGCCTTCAACGGGCCCAATTTCCACCCGGAGCGTATCTCCGTTCTGTTCCGCGGAGATGGGCAGGCGGGTGAAGACGCCGCGTTCGTACTCGCGCGCCACGCCCGAGTCTTCATAGACCGAATAGCTGGACTTGGTGCCGGGCTCGAGGGGCCAGACGTTCACAATGAGCGGGTTGACGGGCTTCTCACCGGTGTAGAGCATCTTAGGCTGCATGGGTACGATGGAACCGGCCTTGAGGTAGACCGGCACCTGGCTGATGGAGAAACTGCGCTCAAAGGTTGCGGGGCCGGTGAGGTGTTTCCCAGTTGGCCATTCAATCCATTCACCTTTGGGCAGCCAGACCTTTTGTGTGGCGAGGCCGGTGGACTTGTCGGCGGGCGTGACGACGGGGCTGACAATCATCTGGCCACCGAAGAGGTATTCGTCTTTGCTGGTGTAGGCCTCATCGGCTTCAGGCCAGTCATAGTAGAGCGGGCGGAAGAAGGCTACGCCTGTGTCGTAAGTGCGGCGTGCCTCAGTGTAAATGTAGGGCTGCAGCGCGTAGCGAAGCTGGAAGGCTTTGCGCAGAATCTCCGAATAAGGCTCGGGATATGCCCAGATGCGGCGCTCGCTTTCAGGATTCTTGGTGGTGTGGGTGCGGAGGATGGGCGAGAAGCCGCCGAACTGCACCCAGCGGGTAAAGAGTTCGGGATCGACAGCGCCGGGCATGTGGCCGCCGATGTCGTGGCTCCAATAGGCATAGCCCACGTTGGCCGCGGTGGCAGTGAACCAGGGCTGGAAGGCAAGCGAGGGCCAGACGGAATATGTGTCGCCTGAGAAGCCAATCTGGTATCGGTGGTTGCCGAGTCCGCCCCAGCGGTGGAAGAGGAGCGGGCGCTTTCCTTCCCGCTCTTGATCGGTGAAGTGCAGGTAGTTGAGCCACCACGTGTTGTTGACGCCGGGGAGGACGGTGTTGGGCCACTGCTGCCAGTCAAGCCACCAGAAATTAATGCCTTGCTTTTCGAGGGGGTGAAGAACGAGTTTGAAGTAGTTTTCGGCCCATTTTTTGTTGGTGGGGTCGAAGGGGATGTACTTCTTTGTGGCCGGGTCGACGCCCATGGCCTTGGCCATTGCTGGATAGGCGGCCTCCCAAGGCTGAATACCGGAAGCCGGATGGAGATTCAGGCTGGTTTCCAGATGGTTGGAGTGCAGGCGGGCAAGAAAAGCTGGCGGATCAGGGAAGAGAAGCTTGTTCCAGGTGTAGCCGGTCCAGCCCAGAGTCTCTCCCGCGGAGTCAGGGTTTTTGTGGCCGAGGGCTTTGAGCTGCTGCTGGTTGATGTGCCAGTCCATGTCAATCACGAAGACGTCGAGGGGTGTGGAGTTCTGGTGAAAGTCCTTGATGAGATTGAGGATTTCCTGGTCGCTGTAGGCCCAGTAGCGGGACCACCAGGTGCCGAAGGCGAAGCGCGGAGGAAGTGGGATGCGTCCGGCGACTTTGACGTAGTCGCCGAGGGCCTGTTTGTAGTCATGGCCGTAGCCAAAGAAGTACCAGTCGAGGTATTTGCCGGGTGCTTCGCTCGCCGGACGCTCCATGACCCAGGGCCAGGGGGACGTTTCGCCTTCAGAGAAGGAGAAGTCGGCGGAGTCGAAGAGGGGGCGGGTGGAGTCGTCCACCAGGGCCCAGCCGGAGCGGGAGATAAGGCCCTGGCCGATCGGTTCCTTGGTTTTGCCACCGAACGCACCGTCGAGGGTACGGGTGGTGCCTTCAAGGTTTTCCGGGTCGGCGTCGCCAGGGTGCCAGGTGACTTGCTTGCCGTCGACAGTGAGGGTGATGGAGAGGTTATCGGGCGTGAACTTGCTGTCGCCCGTTGGCGCATAGTGCAGGGTGAGCGCACTTGTGGAGAGGGTTAAGTCGTTGCCGTTCAGGGTCTTCTTGAACTCCGGCACGGGCAGGCGCCGGTTGAGGAAGACGAAAGAAGGGTGATCCTCAAACTGGTCTGTCGCCGACCACTCCATGCGGATGAGTTGGGGGGTGAGGATGGTGAAGCGCGCGTGGCCGACGGTGACGACTGCTGCCGGGTTGGCGACCGGGTTGTAGTCCTGCGGCGGAGTTGTAGCGGTTTTTGGCGCGGCGGCCAGTGCCGTGGTGACAGCGAAGCAGAGTATAGCCAAAGACAACAAACGATTGCGCACGTGATCCCCCGAGATGGTTACGTTTCCACCTTGGAAGGCTAACATTTTTCAGAGATCAGAGGTCATGGCTGTGGAGTGGTGAGGGGAACGTGGCCGATTTTGGAGTGAAGGTTGAGGAAAAGCTGGCCGCTGTATGGGGCGAAGTGGGGTTGGGTGAAAATTTCCGGATAAAGATGGTGGTTTGTAGGCGGAAGATTGACGCATTTGTGGATTGTTGCTCTGCAGGTGGACTTTCGCCTGAAGACTCGGAACAGACAGTCTGATTTCAGGAGAATCAGGTTGCTTATCCCATATCGTTGGTACAGGTACCTGCATTGCATGCAGCCGCGTGCTTTTCGTTCGCAGTAGATTTGTGGCGTCGCTTCAGCGGTTCCCAACAGTGGGAAACCGGGGCACTCAGAGAGGGGATTCCTGAAAACGAAAACGCCGCCGGGGATCGGCGGCGTTCTCGGTGCAAGTTGCGATTTGGTTATTGTGCGGGGCCTTCTGCGCCGGACTCGACGATGTGGACCGAATGCTCGAGCCTGAAGGTGAGGAGCGATTCGGCCGGCAGGAAGATCTGCTTGTTGCCGGTGAAGGCTGCGCCGGCTGTGCCTGCGCCGCCGCCCGCGAGAGCGCCGATGGCCGCACCCTTGCCGCCGCCAGCGAGTCCGCCGATGAGAGCGCCGAGACCTGCGCCGCCAGCGATGAATCCTGTGCTGCGCTTGCCTTTGCCCTTTTCAGCCTTGGCTACGGTGCTGGTGGCTACGGGGTAGCTGCCATATTTGGTGTGTACGCGCTCAAGCCGGATGGCGAGGGCGGCTCCGCCTTTGAACTTGCCAAGGGGCTTGGCGTCGATGACGGTGCCGTCTGCACGTGAGCCGCGCGGGATAATGACTTCGCCGTTGACCATGACATCGTCTGCGACAGTTGCCGAGAAGCTGTCACCGGCCTGCGAAATCTTGGAGCCGAGGTCCTGATCGAGGCGGACGCGAATCGGCGTACCTTCCGGGAGATCGACGGCAGCAGGCGGCGGAGGCGGAGGCGGTGGCTGCTGCGTGCGCGCTGATGAGGATCTGGAACGTGCGGGCGCGTAACCGCCATCTGCGGGTGCGGGGGCTGATGACCCATCGGCGGCCGGCTGTCCTGCGGCGGGTTGTTGGGCTGTTTGATCTTGTGCTGCCGGCGTGTTGGATTTGCAGCCACTGAGAGAGAGGACAGCGGCGAGAGCAAGGGCCGCAAAAGGTTTAATGCTACGACGGAAGTTCATGCGATCGACTCCTAATCGAGAATTCTCACGGCACGGATACCAGAGGGCAAAGGGGAAGGGCGCCTGGTGGGGCGCCCAATTGTCTTACCTGGGTTAGATGTCGAGATTCTTGACGTCGAGAGCATTTTCTTCGATGAATTTTCTGCGTGCTTCCACGTCTTCGCCCATCAAAGTTGTGAAAATGCTTTCTGTTTCAGCGATATCTTCGAGCTTGACCCGCAGCAAAGTGCGCCGCTCGGGGTCCATTGTAGTCTCCCAGAGCTGAGAAGAGGTCATCTCGCCCAAACCTTTGTAACGCTGGACCTGGTAGTCCTTCTTGCCCTGATCGACAAGGTATTCGAAGAGTTCGCGCGCAGTTTCCTTTTCAACCGGATCTTTGGGAATGCGCGATCCGCGGCGTGCGTTTCTGGCATCCGCAGCAGCCTCGGCGGTTTCGGATTCCTCATCCTCCTCCTCGGCATCCGAGGTTTCTGTCGCTTTCGCAGAGGCTTTGGCGGGGAACTCGATGAGGAAGGGAGGTTCGAGATGCTCCTTAATCTGCGCGTACTTGGACATCATCTGCCGGAACTCGGGGCTTGAGGCAAGTGTCCAGTCGATGCAGCGAACAGCGCCCTGCGAGTCAGTAAAGCAGACGGACCATGTGTGGTGCTCGTCATCCTCGACAGGCTTACTGACCTTGATCTGAAGTGTGGCGGCCTGCTCAGAGAGCAATGTGTGGAGCATCGCGATCTTGGCGGGAATTTTGCTTTCGGGCGACGAGGTGAAGTCTGCGCGCGTGGAGAGTTCGGCGCGGGCAAGCATCTCAGTGATGCGCTCGTTGCGGATGCGCTTGTCGACCTTTTCCGCGAAGCCAAGGTACTCATTGAGCGTGCCCATGAAGCGGGTGAGCTCGGTGCCTTCGATTTTTTCCGCGCCTTCGCCGTGGCGCACGATGATGCCTTCCGCGGCGCGGGCGACCATGACTTTGACGAACTGGCGATCGTCCTTGATGTACTGCTCGAAGCGGCCCTTCTTAATTTTGTAGAGAGGCGGCTGCGCGATGTAGACGTTGTCGCGCTTAATCAACTCCGTCATGTGACGGAAGAAGAAGGTGAGCAGCAGGGTGCGGATGTGCGAGCCGTCGACGTCGGCATCGGTCATGAGAATGATTTTGTTGTAGCGCAGCTTGGCGGGATCGAAGTCGTCTTTGCCGATGCCGGTGCCGAGCGCGGTAATCATGGCGCGGATTTCCTCGTGGCCGAGCATCTTGTCGTAGCGTGCTTTCTCGACGTTGAGGATTTTGCCCTTGAGCGGGAGGATGGCCTGGAAGCGGCGGTCGCGTCCCTGCTTGGCGGTGCCGCCTGCAGACTCGCCCTCGACGAGGTAGAGTTCACAGCGCTCGGGATTGCGTTCGGAGCAGTCGGCGAGTTTACCGGGCAGGCCGCCACCATCGAGAGCGCCCTTGCGGCGAGTGAGATCGCGGGCTTTGCGAGCAGCTTCGCGCGCGCGTGCTGCGTCAATGGCCTTGTTGATGATGCGCTTGGCAATGGGCGGGTTCTGCTCAAGGAAGGCGCCGAGGCGTTCATTGACGAAGGCTTGTACTGTGCCTGCGATGTCGGAATTGAGCTTGCCTTTGGTCTGGCCTTCGAACTGAGGCTGGGGCAGCTTAACACTGATGACGGCTACGAGACCTTCGCGCACGTCGTCGCCGGAAAGGTTCTCCTTCATGTCTTTGAAGAGGCCGAGCGATTGAGCGATGGCGTTGATGGTGCGGGTGAGCGCGGTGCGGAAGCCGGAGAGGTGCGTGCCGCCGTCGACGGTGTTGATGTTGTTGGCGAAGCTGAAGACGGTTTCTGAATACGCGTCGTTGTACTGCAGCGCAATCTCAAGTTCAACGCCGTCACGCGAAGCTTCCATCATGATGGGCTTGTCGTGGAGCGTCTGCTTGCCGCGATTGAGATGCTTGACGAACTCGGCGATGCCGCCGGCGTATTTGAAATCGGTGCGTTTGGACTCACCGGTCTTAGCGTCGGAAATCCGCTCGTCGGTGAGGGAGATTTCAAGGCCCTTGTTGAGGAAGGCGAGCTCACGCAAGCGCTGTGCGAGCGTGTCGTAGCTGTATTCGGTCGCGGTGAAGATGGACTTGTCGGGCAGAAAGTGGATCTTGGTGCCGCGCTTTTTGGTGGTGCCGGTTTTGCGCAGCTCGCTTACCGGATCGCCGCAACTGAAATCCATTTCCCAGGTGTGGCCGTCACGCCAGATCTCGACGTTGAACTCCTGCGCGAGCGCGTTGACGCAACTGACGCCGACGCCGTGCAGACCGCCTGAGACCTTGTAGGTGGAGGCGTCAAACTTACCGCCGGCGTGGAGCTTGGTGAGCACGACCTGGACGGCGGGCATTTTCTCGCCGTTGGGCAGGGTCTTCATGTCGACGGGAATGCCACGGCCGTCGTCGACAACGGTGATGGAGTTGTCGACGTGGATGGTGACGTCGATCTTCTTGGCGTAGCCGGCGAGGGCTTCGTCAACGGAGTTGTCGACCACCTCATAGACGAGATGGTGCAGGCCCATTTCGCCGGTGGAGCCGATGTACATGGCGGGGCGAAGGCGGACAGCTTCAAGGCCTTCGAGGACCTTGATGTTCTCTGATGTGTAAGTGCTGTTGTCGCTCATAGGGTCTTGTTTGGGAGAAGTCGCCATAGATTTTTTACGGGGGGGTCGAACAGAGTCCTGCCCGGCGCCCAGCAAGCTCATAAAAATTGGCCTGAAAAGATGGCCCGCAATGAGCATAAGCGCTTGAAAGACGGGAACTTTGTGCGAAACTCGCCTGCTTGAATTTTACCACGCCAGGCAGGGTGAAATGGGGCATAGAAGGGTGCAAAACGAGGCATTTGCGGGTGGGGCGCGAAGGAAGGGGGAGACCGGAGTGGAACCTCGTTCCGGGGGCAATGATCACGGATTGAAGCCAGGCTAAGTGGTTACTAAAAGTCCCGTTACCTAATAGGTATATGACGTTAGTAACTTATATTGAATTTATTGGTACATCTACATGAAAAATAGACAGTTGATGAGAAAGTTGAGTTAATATGATTTCGCAAGTGAGCTTTCGCTCTACATGACCTTTTTCCGATAGGGGTTACCAATTATGAAACTCGCCGTCCGCATCTTCGGTCTCGTTATTGCTGTTGCAGGATTGACCGCCGCATCCATGACCATGCCAGCCAAGACTGCCCTTGCCAGCCACCAGGCGACGGGCTCCGCTCTTCCGACGCCAAGTTGCGGACCGGACATGGGATGCACGCTTCCCCCAGGGTTTTAAGCTCAGTTAAAGGCGAGCGTCCGATAAGTATTTGCAGTTGACCTTATAGGCACAAAGGTGCCCCGTTAGCACGAAAGTGTTAAGGCTCGGGGCACCTTTTGGTTTGAAAAGGATCTGGCCCAAGGCTATTCTGAATGGACCCTCAATAGGGGGTTTTGAATACGTATGCCTTTGGGTCTGACAATGTCGGTAATGAGCGTGGCCGAGTTCTTTTTGTGGGCGACGGTCGGCTTTCTCTTCTGGCGAAGGGGACTGCAGGAACGCTTTCCGGCAATGAGCACGTATCTGATGCTGAAGGTTGGCTCGATGCCCGTGCTTCTCAGTCTGCTGTTTTTGCAGGCCGAGCCCTGGGGCAGACATTATTTCCGTCTCTATTTCTTTGGCAGCTGGGCGGTGTATATCGCCTGCGCGGTGTCCCTCTATTTCGTGATGATGGAAGTGTTCCGGTCGGCGCTTTCTGCCTTTACAGGTTTGATCCGACTGGGGACGGTGGCGTTTCGCTGGGTGGCGATGGCGTCGATCATTGTGAGCATGTCCACGATGAGCTTCAAGCACACCGGCTTCGCCTTGATTCCGGATATCGCGCTGGGCATGATGCGCTCCATCAGCATTCTGGAGCTGTGCATGCTGGCGTTTCTCTGCCTTTGCATGAATGCGCTGAAGATTACAGTGCGTGATTTCACATTCGGTTTGAGCCTCGGATTCGGCATGCTGGCAGCGAATGATTTCATCGAGGTTTGCCTGATACAGAGATTTCCCGGACAGGCAGCCTTGAACGCTCCGATCCAGGTGGCATACGAGGGCGTGATTCTGAGCGTGCTGACAGTGTGGGTTGCGTACTGCGTGAAGCCAGTGCTGGCGCGCAAGCCGGTGACGATCTCCGCGAATTCGACGATCTACCGCTGGAATGAAATTGCAGCGGCATTGGGACACGGTACGCAAGTGGCCGTGCAACAGCCTTCTGGCAGTTTCTTCCTTGCGGATGTGGAGAAGGTGGTTGACAAGGTGCTGACACGGATTCCGAGCAGCGAGACGAAATAAAGGCAAGTTTTAATTCAAAGAAGGTGGGCCGGACCGGGGAGGTTCGGCCCGCATCTTTTTTGGGGGGCGAGGAGCGCCAGGAAGTGAAAAGAGCACAGCAAAAAGCCCCGGCCAGGCCGGGGCTTTTGTGTATTGCGGATCGAGGTGCAGTTACTCGGCTGGCACGGGCTCGATGGAAGCGAAGCGTCCACGATTGCCGTGCTCAGAGAACTTGACGCGTCCGCCGATCTTGGCGAAGAGCGTGTCGTCTGATCCGACGCCGACGTTGGCGCCGGCCTTGATGCGGGTGCCGCGCTGGCGAACGATGATGGAGCCGCCGGTGACGAGCTGGCCTGCGAAGGCCTTCACGCCGAGGCGCTGTGCGTTGGAGTCGCGACCATTTGTAGAACTGCCGCCACCTTTTTTATGTGCCATTGCTAAAATCCCCTCTGAAAAAGTGTTGAATGCGCGGCTTAGGCGCTGGCGGTGACGCCATCAGCCTCAATGGACTTGATGCGTACCTCAGTAAAGTTCTGGCGATGGCCCTGAAGCTTCTTGTACTGCTTCTTACGCTTCAGGTGGAAGACGAGAATCTTCTCACCGCGACCCTGTCCGAGTACTTCGGCAGTGACCTTGGCGCTGGCCGGCTTGGCAAGAGCGCCGGGCTCGCCGGAAACGGCCAGGACATCTGTAAATTCAACGGTCTGGCTGTCCGAAGCGACGGTCTCAATCTTGAGCACATCGCCGGGAGCGACCCGATACTGCTTACCACCGGTACGAATCACCGCGTACATAAATCCTCCAGAGCGCAGGCGCACAAAGGCGGCGCTCATCCAAAACAGTAGGCTTGGGCGGAAACCTCTGTGTCGCGGTGTGCTCGAGCGCCTAAGTAAGAACTTGATGCGAGGGCGAGCAGTTGGCTCCGCGACAGCAGGCAGAAATCGCCAAACTAAGGTAGTTTACCTGCTTTGGAGTTGCAGGTCAACGCCAGGCTAGATGCCCGAAAAGTGGTGCAAGAGCTCACTTATCGGCCTGGACGGATAACGGGGCCGTCGCCGGCATGGGTGCATGGTCGATCGAGACAAGCACTCCTGGCCGACAGCAGGCCTTGTTGAGCAGGGCGAGATCCCGTTGAAAGGCCTTGTCTTCGCGAAGGACGGCAAGCGACTGGTGGAGGAGGCGGCCGGCAGCCGAATCTGAACCGACGGCCATGCGGTAGTGCATCCACTTGCCCTCGCGGCGGGCGGCGACCAGACCGGTACGGCGCAGATAAGCGAGATGGCGGGAAATCTTGGGCTGGCTTTGGCCCAAAATCTCAACGAAATAACAGACGCAAACTTCGCGTCCCTCAATGAGATTGAGGAGGCGGAGGCGTGTGCGATCAGCAAGCGCGGAAAAAAGTAGTGCCGGATCGATCGCTTTGGAGGCAAGTTTCACAGACTCATCATATATGCATTGACGTATTTGTCCAGCAAGAATATATTTGCGTAAGCGTATATGACGAGGTGCTCAATGGCGACAATCAGCGATGTCCATGAACAGGTGAAGCAGAAGTATGGGAGCGCGGCACGGGCCGTGGCGGAGCAGGGCAGCATGCGGGCGTGTTGCGATCCGGGGCTCAAGTGCTGCGACCCGATTACGACGAATCTCTACAGCGAAGCGGAGAAGGGGCAGATCCCGGAGAAGGCAGTGCGGGCATCGCTAGGATGCGGCAATCCAACGGCCCTGATTGATCTGCGTGAGGGAGAGACGGTACTGGACCTGGGTTCAGGCGGCGGTATTGATGTGCTGCTTTCTGCCAGGCGTGTAGGCCCGACGGGCAAAGCATACGGACTGGACATGACAGACGAGATGCTGGCGCTGGCGCGTGAGAATCAGCGGCAGGCCGGTGTGGAGAACGTGGAGTTCATCAAGGGTGAGATTGAGAATATTCCGCTGCCCGACAATTCAGTGGATGTGATTCTGTCGAACTGCGTGATCAATCTTGCGGCAGACAAGAACCGTGTGTTGAGTGAAGCGCTGCGCGTATTGAAGCCGGGAGGGCGATTTGCAGTGTCTGACGTGGTGGTTCGCGGCGATGTGCCGGAGGCGGTGCGTAAGAGCATGACGCTGTGGGTGGGCTGCATTGCGGGCGCGCTGGACGAGCACGAATACCTGGCCAAGCTGAAGGCTGCGGGATTTGAAGGAATCTCAATGGAGCCGACGCGCGAGTACAACGTGGAGGATGCGCGACAGTTTTTGACTGACTCTGGCGTGGATGTGGATGCGATTGCGCCGACGGTGAACGGAAAGTTCTTCAGCGCATTTATCCGCGCGAGCAAGCCCACTCAAGACAAGCCAAAGGCTGCGTGCTGCGGACCCAATTGTTGCGGCACACCGGCATAAGCAGGAGAGCGAGAGACATGTCGTATCCCTATCGGGTTTTGTTTTTGTGCACGGGCAACTCTGCGCGTTCGATTATGGCGGAAGCAATCTTGAATCATCGCGGGCACGGTCGTTTTTTGGCGTATAGCGCGGGAAGTCACCCGAGCGGAAAGCCGCGGCCTGAAGCGCTGCGGCAGATTGAGTCCTCGGGTATGTCCACCGAGGGATTGCGGAGCAAGTCGTGGGATGAGTTCGCGGAACCGGGTGCGCCGAAGCTGGATTTTGTGTTTACGGTGTGCGACAACGCGGCGAACGAGCAGTGTCCTTACTGGCCGGGGCAGCCGACGACGGCGCACTGGGGGATTGCCGATCCGGCTGGGGTAAAGGGCACACCGGAAGAGATTGCGCGCGCCTTCAATGATGCGTTCGTTGTGCTGGACAGGCGGATCGGGCTTTTTCTTTCATTGCCGCTGGCGACACTGGACGCAATGGCCATCAAGCGCGAAATTGATGCAATTGGACGCGCGTAAAGCGCACGAGGAGGCCAAGCAGTTGAAGAAACTTTGCCTTTCTTTTCTGGATCGTTATCTGACGGCGTGGATTTTTGCGGCGATGGCGTGTGGCGTGGCGCTGGGCTGGCTGGCGCCAGGTGTGGTGCCGTTTCTCAATCGCTTCAGCGTCGGCACGACATCCATACCGATTGCGGTGGGCTTAATCCTGATGATGTATCCGCCATTCACGCGGGTACGTTTTGAAGAGGTGCACAAGGTGTTCCTGAACGGACGTGTGTTGGGCCTCTCACTGGTGCAGAACTGGCTGATAGGCCCGGTGCTGATGTTCGCACTGGCAGTAATCTTTCTGCGCGGATATCCGGAGTACATGGCAGGGCTGATTTTGATCGGCCTGGCGCGCTGCATTGCGATGGTGATTGTGTGGAACGAGCTTGCTAAGGGCGACACACAATATGCGGCAGGGTTAGTGGCGTTTAACTCGCTTTTCCAGGTGCTGTTTTATTCGGTGTATTCGTGGGTGTTCCTTACGGTGCTCCCGGGATGGCTGGGATTGCATGGCGCGGTGGTGCATGTACGGATGGGCGAGATAGCCGAGAGCGTGCTTGTGTACCTGGGTATTCCGTTTGCCGCTGGGTTCCTGACGCGGACGGTGCTGCGACGTGCGAAGGGCAGCGACTGGTATGACACGAAGTTTGTACCGCGTGTGGGGCCGATGACGCTGGTGGCGCTACTGTTCACGATTGTGGTGATGTTCTCATTGAAGGGTAGCCAGATTGTGCGGCTGCCGATGGATGTACTGCGCATTGCCGCGCCGCTGCTGGTGTACTTTGTGCTGATGTTTCTGGTGTCGTTCTGGATGGGGCGGAAGGTTGGCGCAGATTATTCGCAGACAGCGACGCTATCGTTCACGGCTGCTTCCAATAACTTTGAGCTGGCTATTGCAGTGGCAGTGAGTGTCTTTGGCATCAACTCCGGGGCGGCCTTTGCGGCGGTGATTGGGCCCCTGGTAGAAGTGCCGGTGATGATTGGGCTGGTGAATCTGGCACTGGGGTTCCAGAGGAAGTATTTTGCCGGAGGAACGGCAGTGGAAGCCTCTGCCGCGGATTAGCGTCCAATTGTTTTGAATGTTGGACGGCCGCGATGATCGCGGCCACAAGTGCTTCTGTTGTCTCTTCTTATCCTTCGTAACTGTGTTGATTCTTCAAGCGATTGAACGTTTATTTGTGCACAATTCATGTGGTGTTTACGAGCGGATTGCACACTTGAAGATGAAATTCCAGATCGTTTGAGGAATGAGGAGAGCGATATGGCGCAGTCGACCATTTCGTATCTGTGGCGCGACCGGAAAGCGGCGGAGGGATTTAAGGCGGGCGTTTCGCTGCACGGCCACACCAACCAGTCAAAAGAGACCCTGGATTTTCTGGCAAATCTGGGAAGCAAGTTTCCTGTAATCAAGCCGTTGATGGAGTGCATAGAGCAGCGCAGCGAGCGGCTCCACGGGATACCTG